>DTPJ01000597.1 GCA_011334435.1 Candidatus Poribacteria bacterium
ATGCCGCTCTAATAGAGTTATCGCCACCTCTGCCCCAAATACTATAATAGGTAATGGTTTTATCCCCTAAATTAACTATCCCCTGTCCATGTGCAAAACGGGGTGGGTCTCCATAAGGATTTTTTTCAGACCAGCCTTCTTCTGATGTGTCTATGATCTTAAAATCAGGTATCGGCTCGTAATAGTGTAAAGCATCATTACTTATCAATAAACCGATGTCCATACGCAATTCTCTGCGATCGCCTGTCTCTGTCCTTGCGTTCCATTGACCATATAGTCCGATTAATGTATTGCCCCTGTCCCAGAGTCCAGCGCCAAGATGGACTTGTTTCCCTTTTTGATAATCTAATATTACAGGACGTGGAGGCAGATCATCTCTACGAAATCCCATAGAAACAGCAGAAGTCCAATGCTCAAAATCATAAGACGCGGATACGATCAATACTCGCTTTTGAAATGCCCTATCTATTCCAGCATTTTGACCGACAATATAATAACAACCGTTGCGTTTAACTAACCCTGTTGGTTCAATACGAATATGAGTAACAGGATTAAGCGGTGATTGCTTCCAACGAAGACCGTCATCGCTAAATGCGACGCATCCTTGATTCCGTATAGCTTCTGATTCAATCTCACAAAATATCTTGAAACGGCGATCTGTGTCCTCAGGTTCATAAAGCACACAACAGGACATCGCCTTTCCCTGCCAATCTAAATCAACAAGATTATTGCATTTATTGCCATTATATTCTACTGAACCAAGCTCTGGCTTTTCCCAGTGAAATCCGTCTTTGCTTATCGCATAACATATCCTAAGCTGTGAGTTTTCAGCATTGCCTTTGCCAAGATACCATAGATGGAGATTGCCATCAATTTCAATTACCGTCCCATAATAAGCTATAGCGGAACTATCTGCTCCATTTGGTTTGCTTGGGACAATAACTGGGTTTCCCTCGTAACGTTTCGCCTTTATAAGCTCAAGTTGTAAGCCATGACGGAAGGGTATATTGTAATTGTCAAAGGGAAAAAGGACTACTTCTTTAATTTGATTCATATAATACTCCGCATATTTCAAAGAATTATACAAAAAACCTACCCTTGAAAACCCTTACATTTTCCTTTTACAAAAGGAAGATTCTTGTTGCCTGTTTGTATTATATAAATTAATTGCATATAAGTAAAGCGATTAATAACTCAAAATCTATCAAACAGAATTAACGAAATTATTATAATCCTGTGATGATTCCGTGATGAGTGAATGGTTAATTTAGATCAATTAGAAAATTGTCGGGAAGGAAGTTTATATATAGGAATAAATAATTCTATTGATTAGCTTACTTTAATAAGCCTAAAAATTAATTCAAATTATACTAACTCACTTTCTATTCCAAATAATTCAACATAGCTTTTGATACTTCCCTTTTTAAGTATTCGTCAAATCCTTCGTGATCATATCCCTGATAGTTTTTAATTGCCTTGATCGCTGAGCATATTCCCACTCGCAACATTTGAGAAAACGGCGTTCCCATTTTTTTAGAATATAAACAAGCAAGGCTAACTATTGTATCCATATTAGATTTTACCAGTTTTAACGTTTCCAGAGTATCGTTATGCAACTTAAAATTATATGAGTCAACCATAAGACCAATTGATGATTCCAAATTATTATTAGCAATTGCAAGCATTTTATTCACCCCTTTACAAACCCATCTATTAGTTAGAAACAATATTTATCTTTATTGCAATGAATTTGCCATTCTTCATAAATATCTTTGTTCAATATATTTAAACGCAATTTAAGAGCAAAAGTTCAATTTTTTTAATTGTTATTGATGTTATATTTCTACATAGTGTTGTGATATTGCCTCAAAAGCTATCTTTTCTATTTACAAGTGTAGTCCTTATTGATAATATTATGTTCAGTTAAAAGAGAAAATGATCCATTTGTCATAGGAGGCATAAATATATGGGAATAGGTAAACAGGTGAGGCTAAACCGAATTTTCGCACATCCATCGGGTAGATTTTTTTCAGTGGCAGTTGACCACTTTATAGGATATACCAATAGATGGGAAGGCTTGCCTGTCAGTTTAAGGCGAATTCAAGAGACACTTTCTGCAATAGTCAAAGGCAGACCAGATGCAATAACAATGCACAAGGGAATCGCTAAGTCGGTATGGGGACCCTATGCGGGAAGCATTCCGTTCATACTCCAAAGCACAATAGCACGCCCAGACGATCAAGCACGGGAACAGATAGCAACGCCAGAAGATGCGATAAGGCTTGGGGCAGATGCTTTCGCTGTCGCATGTTTCATCTGTGGCAAAGATGAAGATAAAAAGCTTCGCATATTGGCTGACTGTGTCAGGGAGGCAGATAGATTTGATCTGCCTGTGATCGCCCACATATACCCAAGAGATATAACATTGCCAGTGCCAGAGGTATCATTTAAGCCTGAACTCGTCGCTTGGGCTGTCCGATGCGGGCTTGAATGTGGCGCTGATGTAATTAAAACACCATTTTGTGGTGATGTCTCTGCTTTTAGTCAAATAGTTGATGAATGTCCCCTTCCTGTTATCGCTGCTGGAGGTCCAAAAGCTGATACTATTGACCTTGCCCTTAAAATGGCTGATGATGTAGTCAAAAGCGGGGCAAAAGGTATGACTGTCGGCAGAAACGTATGGGGATTTTCGGATATTACAAAGGCTGTCAAATTGTTCTCATCTGTCATCCATGACCGAATGAGCGTTGAGACAGTGATCAGTAATCAGTAATTAGGAGGATATGATGAAAAGTTGTATTGCAGTTATTATCGGCAATAGAGGCGTCTTCCCTGGGTATCTTTCGGAAGGTGCAAGAGAAGACATAACAAAAGTTTTCGGCAAATTAGATATAGAGCCTATCATAATTCAAAAAGAAGAAACTAAGTTTGGGGCTATTGAAAATTTAGAAGAAGCAAAGAAATGTGCCGAACTTTTCAGGAAGAATAAAGATAAAATTGACGGCATACTCGTCACATTGCCAAATTTCGGTGATGAAAGGGCTGTTGCAGACACTATCAGGATGTCTGAACTCAATGTGCCTGTCCTTATACAGGCTTATCCCGATGAGCTTGATAAGTTAGACATAGGCAGAAGACGTGATAGCTTCTGTGGAAAGCTGTCTGTTTGTAGCAACCTTGATCAATATGGTATACCATTTTCGTTGACAAATTTACATACGGTATCTCCAATGTCTGATAGTTTTATAAACGATCTGAGATGGTTTTTGGGCGTCTGTCGTGTTGTAAAAGGGCTGAAAGGTGCAAAGATCGGCTCAATAGGTGCAAGGACAACCCCATTTAAGACTGTCAGATTTAGCGAAAAAATACTTGAGATCAATGGCATATCCGTTGAAACCGTTGATCTATCAGAGATAATCGGCAAAGCAGAAAGACTCAAAGACTCTGATGAACAGGTAAAGGCTAAACTCAAGGCTATTGACGCTTACGCTCCAACCAATGATGTCCCATCAACTGCTATCGTAAAGATGGCTAAATTTGCAATTGCCCTTGAAGAATGGATAAAAGCTAACGATATAAAGGCATCTGCCTTGAGATGTTGGCCCGAACTTCAAGAATATGCAGATTTTATGCCATGCTATCTTATGAGTATGCTAAGCGAGTCGCTTTCTCCTTGTGCTTGTGAAGTCGACGTCATGGGAGCAATCGCTATGTATGCCCTACAATTAGCAAGCGAAATACCATCAGGGCTATTTGACTGGAACAATAACTATGGCGATGATCCCGATAAACTGATCCTCTTCCATTGCAGTAACTACCCGAAGTCTATGCTGCAAGACCCAAAGATGAGCTATAATGATATAGACGCAAATGTCAGAGGCACTGTGGAAAAATCTTACGGCACTTGTGTTGGCAGGCTTAAAAAGTCGCCGATAACATTTGCCGAGTAGCGACAAATGATGTTGCGGGAACGATTATGGCTTATATCGGTGAAGGCGAATTGACAGATGATCCGCTTAATACATTCGGCGGAGTTGGAGTCGCACATATAGAGAGGCTTCAATCGCTATTGAAATTTATGTGTAAAAACGGATTTGAACATCATGTCGCCATCAGTCAGTCAAAAGTCGCTGATATTTTATTTGAGGCTATGGATACCTATTTAGGTTGGAATGTGTATTATCATTCGTGAGGATAATTGATGAAAAACGGCTATTCTGCCATAGCGGTAGATATTGATGGCACATTGTTAAACTCAAAAGGGCAAATATCAGATAAAACTTTGAATGCGTTGCGAAAATGCGAACAGAAAGGCATATTAGTCTATCTTGCAACTGCACGATCGCCGAGATTAGTCTTTCGGCAAACAGAAGCGTCAAGCGATGCAGATTTCATAAAAGAGAAAGGCACACTACATAATGGAGCTATGGCGATTGACAAGCAATTAGACTATGTCAAATATTGGCAAATACCTGCTGACATTGTCCAATCTATCGTGAAATTTTTGGAAAGCGAACTTTCTGACATATATATCGCCATTCAAAGAAAAGATGAATCTCATGGCTTTCGTCGTCCAATCAGCGATGACGATCTTAAATTGTGGGCAGTTCCAAAAGAAAAAATTGTGCCTTTCTCTTCTGCATCTGAAAATGAATGTATGAAGATTATCGCATGGCATAGCAAATTGAAGATGACCGATATTTATCATCATTTGATTGAGGAATTCAAGGACAAGGCAAATGTCTTTATCACAGATTCGGCAAATTGGCTTCAAATAGTATCCTGTGAGGCGAGCAAGGAAAATGCTTTAAAGCATCTGTTCGCATTGCGAAACATACCTATTGAGGAAGTTATCGTCTTTGGCGATGATATGCCAGATGTCGGAATGTTTAAGGCTTTTGGTCATTCTGTCGCTATGGGTAATTCGCCAGAGAAGGTCAAAGCTATGGCAAGATATGTCACTAAAAGCAATGATGAAGATGGGATTGTCTATGCCCTTGAAAAATATTTCGGAATAATTTAGTAAAAATAATCTAATAAACATATTTAGCCACTTTTTCGTGTTATTCTGTGTTTTTTCTGTGGTTCAAAATTGAAAGGAATTATGAAAATAATAGAAAAACCATGGGGACGAGAAATTTGGATCGCCCATAATGATAGATATGCTTTCAAGCTAATTGAGTTTAAGGCAGGTTCACGCTCAAGCCTTCAATACCATGAACGCAAACATGAGACAATATACATTGAAAAAGGAAGGCTTGAGGTAGAAGCAGACGACGAGAACGGTAACTTAATAAAAACAATAGCAAATGCCGGCGATGTTATTGAAAATCCGCCTATGCGAAGACATCGTATTACAGCAATAGATGATGTTAGGCTTTTTGAGGTGTCAACGCCTGAGTTAGACGACGTTGTTCGTGTGGAGGACGACTATGGCAGAAAATAAGCCAAATCTTGTCATCTTCGGTGCTGGTATGACAGGCAGAGGACATATCGCACAACTTGCTTTTGAAAGCGGATGGAACTTAACCTTTATAGACAAAGATATAGAACTCATAAGTCTGCTAAAAAATTGTGAAAAATATACTGTCCATCTCATATCAGATAATCCCCGCGATGTTGAAATATGCGGATTTAACGCTATTCATACAGAGGATAAGGGGTCCGTTATAGAAGCGATAATCCATGCGGATTTGATCATAACATCAGTTTTGCCAAATAATCTTTCAGAAGTTGCCCCGGTGCTTGCAGATGGACTTCGGGTTAGAATTAAGGAAAATAATAAACCGATAAATGTTATTGCTTGTGAAAATATGAACGAGGGGTCGTCATTCCTATGGAAATTGACTTCTCAGTATCTATCAAAAGATGAGCAAGATCAATATGGCAGGGTCTTCGGTTTCCCAAATTCAATGGTTGCACGAGTTGTTCCAAAGGCGGATGATCCGCTTTATATCATTGCAGAGGATTATAACGAGTGGACTGCGGATATAAATCATCGTGTCGGAGAAGTGCCTTTTATTAACGGGTTAGAATGGGTTTCTAATCAAGAGGCACGGCTTAAAAGAAAATTGTATATACATAATACTGGGCATGCGATCTGTGCATATCTTGGGGCTATTAAAGGTTATAAGTTTATCCATGAATCTGCAAGAGATAAATGGGTGATGTTTTGCGTGAAGAGAGCCATAGAAGAATCTGGACGGGCTGTCAGCAGAGAATTTGGCTTTGATGATTTGAGCATATCAAGATATGCACAAAGCCTTGTAGATCGCCTTCCCAAAGATGCACTTCCCGATACTATTGAAAGGGTTGTCCGTGAGCCGATAAGAAAATTGGGGTTGACTGATAGATTTATTGGTCCTCTTGTTCTATGTGAAAAATATGGACTGCAAAGAGATGGACTTTGTTTAGGAATTTCTGCTGTTTTAGCGGGAAATATCAAAGATGAAGAAGGAAAGAAACTATCACAACTTGTCCAAAAAGAAGGCATTATCAAAACTTTATCTCTAATCTCTAATTGGACGCCAAATTTGGAAAGTGGACGGAGGATAGAAATGTTTTATAACTCTTTGATCTCTCATGCCTTTACAGCTATTAAATCGCCGATATACGATGTTTTAGGGCTTGGTATTGTGGCGGTTGACGACCTGATAATCGTTGACAATTATCCTCAACCTGATAGCAAAATGCGCGGATTAGGAGAAGTCCGTCAAGGCGGAGGATTAACAGGAACAGCTTTGGTTGCAGGAGCAAGGCTTGGCGGAAAGTGTGCTTATGCTGGTATGCTTGGAATGGATGAGCTTTCTAATTGGACAGTGACAGAACTTGAGCGTGAAGGCGTTGATTGCAGTTTAACTTTACGATCTAACGATGTTAAACCTTATCATGCTATAATAATAGTTGATATAACTCATCATACACGGACAATAATATTTACTGATGAGGGCGTAAAGATCAGACCAAAAGAGACCATAGATGAAGATTATGTCTCAAAATCAAAGGTTATATTGATAGATCAACTTGGCATAGATGTAATGCTACATACAACATTATTAGCGAAAAAGCTCGGCATTCCAACGGTTGCTGATATAGAGAGAGAAGATCATCCACAGACAAGAGAGTTGATCTCAAACATAGATCACCTTATACTATCAACGAGTTTTGCTGGAAAATTGACTGAAAAAGATGATCCTGCTGAGCAAGTTAAAGCACTTCACAACGGCAGAGCTTGCACAGCAGTCACAGTAGGCATAAAGGGATGTTATTACATCACAAAAGATGACGAAAACACAGTAAATCATCAAAAAGCCTTCAAGGTTCAAACGGTTGATACAACAGGTTGTGGCGATGTCTTTCATGGGGCTTATGCGGTAGGATTAGCTTGGGGATGGGATGTGCAGAAGTGCATAAAATTTGCATCTGCTGTCTCCGCTTTGAAAGCGACAAAAGCTGGCGGACGGGCTGGAATTCCAGATATGCAGGCTGTTGAGGCATTTTTAAGTAGTAACCCTGAAATGTATGATTAAAACAGATAAATAATTTTTTCAACTTTTATAGAGTAGAAATACTAAAATGGAAACCAAAATAAAAAATATATTGGATCAATTGTATAATAGACTTAAGACAATCTATGAAGATCGTCTAATCAATATGTTCCTTTATGGTTCTCGGGCAAGAGGAGACGCAGACCCTGAATCTGATGTTGATGTTTTAGTTGTCTTGAAAGGTGAAGTCTCTCCCTGTGAAGAAATCAACAGAACAATCAAAGACGTTGCCGATATTTCATTAGAAAACGATATTGTTATTTCATGTGTTTTTGTTTCAGAAGATCAGTTTGAAAACGAAAATAGCTCCTTTTTACTGAATGTTCATAGAGAAGGTATAGTTTATGAACTAAGAACAACAAGATTTACTGTTACAAGCGCAGAATAGCCTGGAAGCAGCAAAATTGCTTTTTGCGAATGGTTATTTCGGATTTTCCGCATCTAGAGCTTATTATGCTATGTTTTATGTTGCAGAGGCTTTACTTATTGGAAAGGGAGTGTCTTTCTCAAGACACAGTGCTATTAGCTCTGCCTTTGGAAAATATTTTGTAAAAACTGGGATCGTATCCTCAAAATTTCATCAATATCTTATTAAGGGTATGGAAGTTAGACATGCTGGCGATTATGGAAAGGCGAGATCGGTAAATTCTGAAACTGCCAAAGAACAAATAGTAAATGCGGAAGAATTCTTAAATATGGGGAAGCAATTATTACAAGTAAGTTAATAAATATTTGAGGATGTTATTGTAAATGAAATAGAGAGAAATCAATTGGCAATATTAAGAGTTTTAAGATTTTTCAGATCAAAACTGAAAACTTACCAAAAAGGAGTTGACTTATGATAAAAGTTGATGGTAATAAAATTTACGCTGACACATTGACATTAAAAGCGGTCTTTGACAACGGGATACTGGTCTCTCTCGTAAGAAAAAGCGATGGACGAGAGTTTATCAAAATCGGCGAAGAGAAAAAAGTCCCGATGTTTCTTGTCTATTCGGGTCAAGAGATGTCACCATTGAGTGGAGAAGTGGGAGATCAAGTAATCTGCCTGCAAATCAACGATCATTGTGCAGAAATAAGACTTGACTCTTGGAATGGTGATGGAGTAATAAACATCTCCGAAGACCTTGAGACAGGTGATCTGATCGTTGAGCCAAGCGGATATGCTTCCCGTCCCGGATTACGAGCATGTCGTTGGATGATAATGGGCATTGATAAAGAGTTAGAGCTTATAGCCCCTTTTTATCAAGGTGTCCGTCTGCCATTAAATAGCCCTATGATACGAAACTCATATTGGAATTGGCCCATTCGTTGGGAAGCTGGATTAGCTATATTACAGGGAAACGACGGCGGATTTTGGGTTCATTGCCAAGATAATCGCTATCGCTACAAAGCCTTAAAGGTTGGGCTTCAAGATAACTCTCAATGTCTCGGTTTTGATACAGATGCTTACGGACCTTTGGACAATAATCTAAGTTCTGGTGGGCTTGCTTGGAGAATAAATGTCTATAACGGCGATTGGAAAGTTCCCGCAAGTCAATATCGTGACTGGCTGATCAGAGGATTTGGGTTGGATAAAGCAAAACGTCCCGATTGGGTGAAAGACATCAGATTTGCTATTAGCTGGTGTCCGACAAATCCTGCGATATTAGATGTCCTATCTAAAATACTTAAACCAGAACAGGTATTACTACATTTGCCGAATTGGCGATGTGATCCTTACGATGAAAACTATCCGACGTTTGTCGCAAGCGAGGCAGGAAAAGCTTTTGTCCAAAAGGCTTTGTCTATGGGATTTCACGTTATGCCACATTGTAATTCTGTTGACATGGATCCCTCTCATCCTGTATATAATTATATAAGAGATTTTCAATATCGCTCTTTGGAAAGCAAGAGAGTTGAAGGTTGGACATGGTTTGATGGCAGAGTTAAACCTGTCCCAGAATCTAATGTCGCAAGGTTAAAGCATCGCGATAAAAAAACGATGATCAAGGTTCACCCTGGATTAGGTATGTGGCGATCCATACTCACAGAGAACGTCCGTTCCGCAGTAGAGGATTTATCGTTAAACGAAGTTTTTCTTGACGTGACATTATGTTCATGGAATTTGCATAATTGTATAGTAGATAACACTACACCAACAGAGGGAATGAAACGTCTAATAGCACAGGTAGCAAGTATAAAACCGAATTTAGTTGTTGGCGGTGAAGGACGAAACGAGATCACAATGCAGGAGTTAGGATTTATACAGGCTCATCTATTCTGGGGTTCTGCTGACAATATGCAGAGGTTGCTGGAAGGTGGGGCATGTCCGTTGAATGAGTTTATGTTTGGGCAATGGTGCAGATCGTTCGGATACTCAAATCTTGGCGGTAGAAATGCAGAGGAACATCTGAGAATGAAGGTTCATGTCGCATTAGGTGCGATCCCAACAGTGACTATTGGTTCTCCGACAGAGCTTGATCAGCCAAATGAGGCGGTTAAAGAGATGTTGGATTTAGCGAGGGCGTAAATAAAAAAATATTGAAATTGTCATTAAGAAGAATATTAAAGTTGCCATTTTCGCGGAAGAATGTTAAAGTTGTCATTCCCGCGAAAGAACTTTAAAGTTGTCATTCCCGCGAAAGAACTTTAAAGTTGTCATTCCCGCGAAAGAACTTTAAAGTTGTCATTCCCGCGAAAGCGGGAATCCATATTATATCTTACTTGGTTAAATGGATTCCTACTGCAGTTTACCCCAAGCGAAAGCCGGGGCAGGAATGACAAGTTCGGGTCGTTTATGGAAATGACATGTTAAGGTCATCTATGAAAATGACGTTATAAGGAAACAAAAGAGGTTCAATAACGAAAGAAGGGGGGATGCTCAGTCAAAGTCAAAAAGTGATGGGAAGCAAAATTAAATATCATTAATTTTGTTGGCATCTAAACTTTTTAATTCTGTCAAATAAATGGAGGGATAAAAAATGACGAGATTAATAAAATTATCTCTGGTTATCATTGTGATCACCGCTTTTATGGCTTCTGGAATAGTTAATTCAGCAGGGATTGATCTAAAAAGATTACTGCTCTTCTATCCATGTGATGAGACTGGCGGTGATACGCTAAAAGATGCGTCAGGCAACGGTTGGCATGGTTCTGCTCCGGGTGCTAAATGGGAAAAAGGTGTCTTTAACAACGCTGTTCGTCTAACAAAAGTTAATAGCGAAGTTAAAGGGGATATAATAAGTTCAACAGCTAAAACTGGTGAAATATCCATAATGTGCTGGTTCAAAATGTATGCCCATTCCACATATAACGGTCTTGTTTCCATTGCAAATTCATCATGTGACGCATCATGCTGTTACCGCCTTATGGTTAATCCCGGGAAAAATCCATTTTGGAACGCAGGACATCATGTAGACAAAAGCCTTGCTAATTTCACTTTTGATCTAAACAAATGGTATCATTATGCTTTAGTTGCAAATGGTAATGAAGATCTAATTTTTGTTGACGGAAAACTCATCGGTAAGCAAGCAGAGGGATTCAAACTTCCCGAACTTGTTCCTGTCACTGTCTATGTTGGAACGGGTGAAAGCCCCAGTGCTTGGCGAGTAGAGGACTCTGCCATAGATGAGGTCATGATCTGGGATAAAGCCTTAACAGAAAATGAGATAAATGAAGTTATGAAAGGTTCAAAAGTCTTTATGGCTGTTTCTGCTATGGGCAAACTTGCCACGACATGGGCTAAAATGAAAGTGGAGTAAATAATTAACCAAAGTGGGAGAAATTTCGAAACTCCCACTTTATTGAAGGAAATTATAATGCGAAGTTTTACCTGTCTTGTAAAAAAAGAGGGAAATCATTATGCCTCTTTATGTGTGGAACTTGATGTAGCTTCTTGCGGAAATACCAAAAAGGAGGCTATAGAAGGTTTGAAGAATGCAATAGAAGCATATATTGAATATATGATCTCAGAAGGCAGAGATGATGAGATTTATCGCCCTGTTCCAATGAGCGAATTAAGGGATTTCATTTTTCCCAAATGTGATATTTATGAGCAATCTTTGAAAGCTATTTCACTGGAACTTGAATATGCCAACCAATCTATCAAGTAAAGATGTAGCTTGGATATTAAGCCAAATAGGAATTACTCTGAAAAGGCATGGCAAAGAGGATGTTTATTCTGGAGAATATCAAGGAAAAAATAGAGTTGTTATTGTTCCATGAAATAAAAAGATCATACCAAAAGGGACATTGAGTTCAATTTGGCGGCAAGCTGGAATTACAAATGAAATTGCTGATGAAATTTGGAGAAAAAAGTGTTAATTTACATAAAGAGGAGTGAATATCTATGAGAGTTCTAGTAACTGGTGCTAGCGGTCAGGTCGGATGTAGGCTTGTCAGACAATTGTTATCTAATAACTACGAAGTAAGGGCGGTCATTATGCCTGATGACCCAAATAAAAGCAGACTTGACGGGCTTGATATAGAGATTATAGAAGGGAATTTACTTGATGTATCTTTATGTGAAAAGATTATTGATAAAGCCCCTTATATTATCCATACCGCAAACCTTGTGTCGCCACTGCCCGGTATGTCTGAAACGGATTTTTTCAATAATAACGTTATGAACACATTTAATCTGGTAAATTCTGCGTCAAAGATAGCTGATAAAATAATGCGATTTGTCTATATAAGTTCATCAGCGGTTTATCCAAACGACGCACATTTAATAGCACCCGTCTATAATCCGATTGACGAGATGCACCCGTTACGTCCAGAAGGTCCTTATGCTATCGGAAAATTGGTCTGTGAGGAGATAGTCAAAGGATACACAAGACAAACAGGTCTTCTTTCAACGATACTTCGCCCTTCGGGTATATGTTCAGGGACAGCGATATTAGATAGATGGTCAGTTGGGTTCGTATGTAATATTTTAAAAGCAGGTCAAAGTAACCCAAGAAGCAGTCTCTATATGCCAGATGGTCAAGAACTATGGAAGGAGCCTGAGTTACACGCCTTATCAAAAGATCAGCCATGTGCAGTGATTGACAAATACAAAGCTCCGTGGGTCTATCAACCAGTTGATGCCCGTGATGTGGCTCATGCCTGTATATGTGCTATTGAAAGCAAGTCCGATCCGGGGTCAGTCTTTAATATCAGTGCTCCCGAACCGATACCGTTTACACAGGCAGCAGAGATAATATCTCAGATAAATGGAATCCCTGTTCTGAATTGGCAATTGCCCGTAAGATGGATATACGATCTGAATAATATAAGGGCAAGATATGCGATCAACTATCAGCCCAAATGGGGCATTAAAGAGATGGTTGAATCTGCAATGGCTGTTAAGCGAGGCGAATCAGACGGAATGATGTAGTGTTTCACCAGATCAATTAAATTTTTATTTTAACCAAGCAAAAGAGAGGAGGAAAATTATCATTTAACAAGTAATAATTAAGTTCTTAAAAAATGTCAAGAAAGGAGAGGTAAAATGTTAGCAAAAAAAGTTATCTTTACTTTATTTGTCTTATTATTGGCATCTAATTTAGCTTTTTCTGCTCCACCAGCAAAGCATCCAAAAACTAACGAACAATTGATAGTAAAATGCCTAAAAGGGACTGCAAAAATTGACGGCAATCTCAATGAATGGCAACTAAATTTTATGCAACCAGCGGTGCTTGATACAAAAGAACAGATATTTTTAGGACAAGGATTTTGGGACGGACCGAAGGATTGTAGCGGTAGCTTTTATCTGATGTGGGATGACAAAAATATATATATAGCTGTCATCGTTAAAGATGATAAAATATCAATGAACAAAGCCGGTGGGGATATATGGAATGCTGATGCCATAGAGATATTTTTCTCAACAACCAACGCTGTTGCTGGACATGCTGAACATTATCAGTATGGATTTAATGCAAACAATCAAAAATGGAACTGGTGCAATATGGATGGTGCAGGAAGCAAAGAACCTGATTACTTACAGATAGCATCATCAAAAACCGCAGATGGCTATATCTGTGAAGCATCTGTGGAATATAAGCAGATGAAAAGCCTGGATTTCAAGGTTGGTAACTCTATCGGATTTCATCCAGTAATTGATGATACTGAAGCTGTGGATAGAGAAATACAAATAACTTGGACTGGACGAGAGGCACACGATCAAAGTCAAGGATTTGGATATATGAACTTGACAAATGAAACAGCGGCGGTTAACTCCAAAGGTAAAGCGACATTGACATGGGGAGCGATCAAAAGTCAATGAAAGAATTGGCAATAGCATTAGTCAGTGGAGGTATGGACAGTTGCGTCTCTGCTGCAATTGCTAAACAAAATTATGAACTTGCCTTTCTCCACGTCAATTATGGACAAAGGACAGAGATAAGGGAATTACAAGCATTTAACGATATAGCAGATTATTATGATGTTAAAAAAAGGCTTGTCGTTAGTATAGAATATCTTAAATCTATAGGAGGATCAAGCCTTACAGATGATAATATTCCCGTAAGCATAGCAGACCTAAATAGCAAAAATATACCTACGTCTTATGTGCCTTTTAGAAATACACATCTTTTGGCAATAGCGGTATCTTGGGCGGAGGTTATCGGTGCTGTTAAGATTTTTATCGGTGCTGTTGAAGAAGATAGTTCAGGTTATCCAGATTGCCGAAAGGAATATTATCATGCTTTTAATAAGCTCATAGAGGTTGGGACAAAACCTGAGACACATATAGAGGTCGTTACTCCGCTTATAGATATGAAAAAACATGAGATAGTTAAAAAAGGTATTGAATTAAACGCCCCTTTACATCTGACTTGGTCATGTTATAAAAATAATGATGTTGCTTGTGGCGTATGTGATAGTTGTGCTTTAAGGCTCAGAGGCTTCAAAAATGCAGGAGTAAAAGACCCTATAAAATATGCTATAACTATCTAAATAAAAAGTGACAAGTAAGACGGAAATATCAAATTTATTCCGAATTGCTTGTCACTATGTTTGTTGATAAAATCTTTACAAATCTGCTTAATTAGCATTCAAAATCTACGATTAACGTCTCGCCTGCTTTAATCGTGATTGGCTCATTAAAACTTATGGACATGTAATCACAGCAGGTATCGCATGACGGACAACGTTCTGCGGTTGCAGATATAGCCGAACCTGCTAAGATTATACCTCTTGTGTTAGCTGAGAATGGCAAACCGACCTCTTTTAAGGTCAAACTTCCCATTTTGACTTCTATCTGTGCCGATTTAGCATTCTGCCGATACATTCCCCATCCAGAACCAACAGAGAATAAACAAGCGAAATTATCCTTATTCACCACAGGGGAAAACTTGATCTTCTTTTCTGGTGCTGAATAATGGAAGCCAGAAAGTGCCAATAGCAATGAATAGCTAGCCATAGAGCGTGAATAGTAGTTTCCGCATTCAAACTCGTTCCAAGGATTGCGTCTAACGCCATCATGTCTATCACGGACTCCCTTTGTAATTGCCAAGCCTTCTGCCACAAGCCCTTCGTATATGAGATGCGCTGCAACTTGATACTCTATCCCGCACCATACCTCATCGGAATATGGGAACGGAAATTTTGGGCGTCCTCCTCGTGGCCACGTGCATAAAAGCAGTCCTGCTTCATCGTTAAGAGCGTAAATCCTCTGTGGATTGGCATGTTCAGATAAATCTGATTTCCAATTATATTTGAATATTGACGCCATAGTTTTTTTAACTTTATCAGGGTCAAACAGATCGCCGAGATCAAGCATACGTGCATACCATTGCCCGATCATCTGATCTGAAAGACATCCTTCGCCATATTGATATTTAAGTTCCTCAACGGTTCCTTGTGCAGGTCTGATCTCTTGGCGATACCATTCCCCGTTAAAGAGATTTTCGTCCATCCATTTTCTTCCGCTTTCATAGATTCTGTGGTATTCGTCAGCTTTATCATTTTCGCCAAGATAGCGAGCCATTTTCTCTGCTGCGAGAAGTGCCCCAAGATAAAAACTGCCCATCATAGTATTTGGACCATGAAATTCTATATCATAAGTGTTATGCTGGACACCTTCCATTACGCCGTCTTTATCCATATCCCAGTGCTTCCAAGCGTATTCAAGGGACATTTTCACCTTATCCCAAATGCTTTTCAACCAATCATCATCGCCACTGATAAGCCATTCACGATAGACCTTCATTATACCGCCCATTTGTCCGTCACCAGCAGCATGAAATCCTGCATTAGCCATCGTCCCAAGCGGTAATGGCATCCTAAAAGTCATGTGTCCCTCTGGCGACATATTAAACGAGTAATCAGCAGTGCGTATTGATCTTTCAAGATTTGGGAAAAGATAGGGCATCGCCTGTGCATAGTTCCAAACATGAGTGCAAGTCCCTTCACAACATCCTGATCCGGGATTGCAACCTTCCCAGCCGTAAAATGTGCCATCTTCTAATCTAACGCAAGTTGTCGTCTTTAATATGGATATTTGAGATGAAATCGCATCTAAGGCAGGTTCTGGCAATGTTGAGCTAAATAAAGAATCTTTGAATAGCCTTGTTTCTAACTCTAACCTATCAAAATTTTTGCCTACATATTCCGCAACGTTAAAGGCATCGCTAAAAATAGTCGCATAATAATTTTTCCACGTAGCCTTACCGCCCCAATATTTTTCAAAATTAGGATTATACCACGAGATAAACACAGGTAAAGTTACACATTCACCCGGATTAATACTAACTTTTAGACCTATTGATCCAACATCAGTTGCGTTATCTCCCGCTTCAACGGTCTCTCGGTTCTCTTCTAACTCGCCATGTTCAGAAGCCTGATCCCAAAAGTTATGGAGTGTATCAAACCAACCGCTTCTAAGCCAACATGTTTGAATATTCAAATGCTTCCAAGTGGTCGTCAGAGCTAATGAACCAAATCTAGGGGAATCTTCCGCATGTTTTTTTGTGGTCATCATCAACCCAGACACATTCTCCCTTTCCTTGAACTCAATAACACCTTTGCCGACCTCAGGGAAACCAACCTTATTTTCAAGATTGGCAAATAGTGTTGCATTGACGACATCTTCCGTAGGGTTACTTAAATGGAAAAGAAATATTGCGACAGGGATACTAGAATCTTTATCATTTAGCGGAATGAAGGGATTGAACGCTTCCATTGAGACATCTAATGGCATTTTAGGGTCTTTGAACTCAATCCTCGCAAATGGAAACTCTCCGATGAACTCACATTTTCTAAAATGCGGTAATCCTGAACCGTCCATACGTGTTACGCCTGATCCCCAACCAGTATATGTTCCACCGACAGGTCCTTGGACAACTCTGGTTACTGGTTTTTGATCTCCCTGTTTGGCATAAAGAGTAAAAAAGGTATAGTTGAAAAATAATCCCTTGTTGGGTTTATTAAAGATTTCAAATTCCTTTAATTGTCCCCATCCTCCGAGAGAGATCATACCTGTTCCAATTCCGCCTATTGGGAATGCGATCTCATCAAGCTGTCTGCCTTTATAGACTTTCGGTTTACCTACGTTAAAAAGCTCATTTTTCATATAAGGTATGTTCGCCATGTTTACATCCTTTCATGTTTTAAAATAAGGTTATCTCTTAGCTTTCTTTAATATCTTTAGCTGATATGCGGTATTTCCCCATCCTATATTGTAATTTTCGTCTTGATATGCCAAGTAGTTTCGCTGCCTCTACTTGACTGCCTCCAGACTTTTTCAACGCCTTTATTATAAGGTTTCGCTCTATATTGTCAAGAGAATTCGTATCAGATGTATTTGTCAGTGAATTTTGATAATGAGAAGGGATCAAATAGTTAGGAAGATCATAAGGTTGGATAACGTCATCTTTGCCCATAACAATTGCTCTTTCTATACAGTTTTCTAATTCCCTGACATTTCCGGGCCAATCGTGTGCCTCAAAAATGGACATCACTTCGGGAGATACTCTTTTAACCTTTCCATTAGCCTTGTTTTTATGTTTTTCTAAAAAATGTTCAGTCAAAAGTGGAATATCTTCCTTTCGCTCTCTTAGTGGAGGCATTTTTATTTGGACGACATTAATGCGATAATATAAGTCCCTTCTAATTTTCATCTCTTCAACAGCTTTTTCAATATCAACATTTGTCGCAGCGATAACTCTTACATCAACCTTTATCGGTTGTGTGCCACCAACTCGTTCAAATTCCTTTTCCTGCAAAAATCGCAATAGCTTTATCTGGACATTCTGATTAATATCGCCTATCTCATCAAGAAAGATAGTGCCTTTATTTGCCCTCTCAAACATGCCTATTTGTCTTGTATCTGCACCAGTATAAGCTCCTCTTTCATGACCAAACAACGCACTTTCTAATAAAGTTTCTGGCAATGATGCACAACTGACCTTAACGAAAGGGTAATCTTTTCTTGAACTATTATAATGTATCGCATGGGCAGCTAATTCTTTGCCTGTGCCTGTTTCGCCAAGTAAAAGCAATGTAACATCAGATTCAGCAACTCGCCTCAACGCAGAATAAACCTCTTGCATCTTTTGGCTTTGTCCAACAATTTGACCAAATCCATATTTGTCGGCGATATTTCTATCTGATTGACCATTTTCTATTGTTAGATTCTTATTTTCGAGTGCTTTCTTTATAAGAAGTTTCAATTGATTTGGATCAATAGGCTTTGTCAGATAATATAACGCTCCATCTGCCATCGCTTGAACTGCTGACTCTATTGATCCATAGGCGGTCATGAGTATAACTGATACATCAGGATTAAGCCTTTTTACTTCTTTGAAAAGCTCTAATCCGCTCATATCGGGCATTTTTATATCAGTAACTATAACGTCGGCGGTAGCCTCTTTAAATATAGCTAAGGCATCAATCCCATTGGACGCAGTCTCAACGTCATAGCCTTCTCTGGTAAGCATTTTTTTCAGCACTATTCGCTGTGTCTCTTCATCATCTACTATTAGTATTAACGGTTTCATTAGTCAAAAACCATAATAAATTTATGTATCAATCAAATTTAAGTCACTTTATATTATATTCGTAGAAGTCTCTCTTTGAAAAAGAAAAGCTCCAAAAAGTTCCCTTTGGAAAAGGGAGATTTAGAGAGATTTTATAAACAATTTGATTGAATAATAAGATGCCTAAACCTATGTCTGAATTTAGTATTTCATTCATTTTTTACAAAA
>DTPJ01000402.1 GCA_011334435.1 Candidatus Poribacteria bacterium
CGCTCTTTGTATTTCACCGTCTTTTGTATGAAATATTGCCCTCAATTTTTCTCTAACGCCCATTTATAACCTCCAAAATACTCTCGGTTAATAAATAATTTAATATCATAATCTGATAATATACTAACAAAAACAAACGATGATGTCAATAATTTTATCGTTTAATATATTCCGCACTATAAAAATGTCATAATATAAATGTCCTTATCATTTAGTTGTGTTTAGATATTTTTGATCTATTCAATTTAGCAGAAAAGTGGTATAATCATTATTAATTGGATAAGATATTTCCGTTTCCTTTCGTAAAAATGCTATAATAAATAATCCAGAGTATTACAAATTTTTCAGGAAAGTATATAACTTAATCAGGGCATTTTTTGTATTCTGAGGTTAAGAATATCGTCAAAAAGGAGAAAGTAATGACTCATAGAGAGCGATTCAATCGTGTAATGCACTTTCAAGATGTGGATAGAATTCCAAATGAGGAGTTCGGCTATTGGGCAGAAACACTTGAACGATGGCGATTAGAGGGCATGCCTGCCGATGCAGATGAGGAATTGTATTTTGGTCTTGATATAAGAAGGGAGAGAAGGTTATTTCAGCCAGATTTTGGACCAATTCCGCCACTAACTCATGGGCTTGATTCAGTGGAAAATATAGAAAAAGCGAAGCCTCATTTTTATGACACCTTTGATTCTCCACAACGTTATCCTGCGAACTGGGCAGATATGGTTGAGAATTATAAAAAACGTGATTATCCATTAGGGCTAAATTTCTCTGGATTTTTCGGCACTCCTCGTGGTTGGTTAGGATTAGCTAAAACATGCACTTCATATTACGAAGACCCAAAACTTATGCACGCTATAAGCGAGCTTTGGGCTGATACTGTCATCGGTGTTATAAGAAGGGCATTAGATGATGTGGATTTTGACTTTGTCCAAGTCTGGGAAGACATGGCTTATAATCATGGTTCGCTTATATCGCCAAAAACTTTTCGTGAATTTATGACACCTTACTATCGCAAAGTTACCGATTTTATACGCTCAAAAGGAGTTGACGTGATACTTTGTGATTGTGATGGCAATGTAAATGACATGGTTGAGCTTTTCCTAGAGGCAGGTGTCAATGGACTTTATCCGCTGGAAAGGGTCGCTGGAACTGATCCTTTTGCTATAAGGGAGAAATATCCTGACTATCTTCTGCTTGGTGGTATAGATAAAATTCAGATCTCCAAAGGTCCTGATGCGATAGATGCTCACATGAAGGATATTCCTAAGTTAATTGATAAAGGCGGATATATACCATTTATAGATCATCGTGTGCCTTCCGATGTGACATTGGCAAATTTCATCTATTATCAAAAGGTCAAGCGAGATATTATCGGCGGTGATTTAGGCGTTGCACAATGCGACTTTACTAATGCACGTGAGGAAGCATTAAAACCTCCTAAACCATTTGAATATAAGCCTCAGGGAGTAGGTCCTCATCTTTAATAATAAATATTATAGGGTATATGCCACGATCTATACCCTATAATCTATTTCTAACTCTTTGGAGTTATTTTATATTCTATCATCAACCGACTATCGCCCTCATTTTTTTCTATCTGGATAGGAATCTGCAATTTCACAAACTCTACGGTGCATGTTCCTTTGATTTTATTGCAATAGTTCATAAGCAAACTGATCTTAATTTTGCACTCTTCTGAACTATTTGAGACTTTGAATGGTATATTTATCGGAAATTTTGGATTTTCAATGGTCTTTCTTTGATCTGATTCTGCTATAATAAGCGATTCTTTGCAAGGCTCAATCTCATACTGCAAAGGGGCGCCCTCAGTAAGCCCGTAAGATGGGGGAAATTTAACATCAAGGACTAAATTCCCTTTTACATTGGCTTTTAGCTTTCTTGGAGGAAGGGTCACAACTTTTGCTGACAATCCACTTTCTATGCCTGTTTTATCTTCCAATCCCTTTAATATGAGAGTGCTGACGGTTTTTGTTTTAAGATCAGCTATGCGGATTGAATGATTATTTGTATCAGCGATGAAAAGCCTATTTCCTGCGATGGCTAAACCGCTGGGTTCATAAAAGCTTGGATTATTGCCGTCATTTTTCCCGGACTTTCCTGTTCCTAAAAAAGTTTGTGATGTTTTATCTTTGGGATTTACTATTTTGATTTTATGATTATATGTGTCTGCGACATATAGCTTCCCATCGTGAAATAAGACACCAAGAGGATGTTGAAGCCTAACTTCTCTCCCTTTTCCGTCTATGTCTCCAAATTCAAATAGATCAAGCCCAACGATCGTTTCCACTTTTCCGTCTTTTTCGTCAAGATCAATTGAACGTATTGAGCTTACTTCACTATCAGCGACATAAAGCTTATTGCCATCGGTAGTTATTCCGCTTGGTTGAGCGAGTTCACTTTCCATTAACTTTCCATCAAGCCTTCCTTCTCGTCCGCTTCCTGCATAGGGGCGAACTGAATTATTATCTAACACCCATACTTGATGGACGCCTGCCATTGCAATATAGATTTTATTTCCAATGCTCACTAAATCCCATGGCGAACTAAGCGGAGTTTTTAAGGCATTTCCACCTGAACCGTAACCTCTCGCTTGTTTGCCTGTCCCAGCGATAGTCTTAACAGTTTTGGCATTGAGATCAGCTTCTCTTATAAGATGATTTTCTGTGTCTGCTATGTATAGTTTATTTCCAACTAACGACATACCCTGTGGTTTATTAAATTGTGCAGATTTAAATGTGCCATCTTGAATTCCTTCCGATCCACTGCCGATAATATCTTTTACGTTGCCATCAAGATCAGTGATGATAATTCTATTGTTATTTGAATCGGATATGAATAAGCGACCATTTGAACCGGTTAACCCGTTTGTTATGATCTTGCCCGGAAATGACAAGATACTTTCTGACACTTTGTTCTTTTCAAGAGCTAATTTAAGAGGAATCCTATCTATCTTTCCCTGTTTAGAGAATTCATCTATTAATGCAGATATGATCTTATCCAATAACTCGTAATGCCCTTCACCAGAGACAGCACCAGATACATATCCATCGGGGTTTATAAGCACTAATGTTGGCCATGCACGGACGCCATAGCTTCGCCATATACGAAATTCAGAGTCATTAACAACGGGATGTTCTATTCCATATCTGAGAATAGCTTGACGTATGTTATCTGAATCCTTTTCGTTTAGAAATTTAGCGGAATGGACACCGATCACAACAAGTTCATTTGGATACTTAGCTTCCAATTTTTTTAGGTCTGGAATGACATGCATGCAGTTAATACAGCAATATGTCCAAAAATCTAATAGAACGATTTTTCCTTTTAGATTTTTAATATATATAGGTCTATCGGTATTAAGCCAACCTGTTCCACCTTCAAGCTCTGGAGCCCTGATCATTTTTCTTTCTGTATTCATAATTTTTTCTTCACTTTCCGTTTTTGCGTTTGCTGAGAATTGCCTTAAAGCAATAAAAGTAGATAAGACAATTATAACAGTTACTCCGACAATAATCTTTGTTTTCATATTTGATCACTTTCCCTTTTTGACATGTGAAATTACAAAAAATGTTGTTTATATTTATAACATAATCAATCTCAATGTTATTTCATTAGAATTTGGTAGGATTAATATTAGAAGTCTCCCTTTGAAAAGGGAGATTTAGAGGAATTTTAAGGAGTAAAATTATATTTTATAGAAAAACAGCGGAGATGATTATAAGCAATATAAGAGGTGCAAGCCCTAATCCGAGTCCGCCAGCACCTTGAACTGCTTGACCAAATCCCTTCCCTAATACGCCCATATCATAAGCACCGATAGCGATCCAATTGCCGATGCCAAGAGCTAAAACCGCACTAACAATCATTAATATACTTGCCCATAAATGAGCTTTTGAGCGATCTTTCTCATCCATAACGTCAGTATATAAAAGACCTAAACGTTTAACTGCTGGATATAGAGCAGGAAGCAATATAGGACCTAAAACTCCTGAAGCCAAAAAGTTGTTTAACGTTATAATATTTGCCAAGACAGAAAAAGGGACCATTCCAAGCGTATGGACTCCCCATCCGATTATAACTCCACAGACAACACTTGCGGTTAATATAATCAAGAAATAGCTTATTGAAAGGAATTTTAATACGAGAAAAGTTGATATAAAGCTTGCTAAAAAGATCAACACATGCCTAATTATTGAGACATTGCCAGACATTATAAGAGTATAGAATAGATCAACGAAAAGTCCCGCGATTATTGATATGAGAATTAGTCTAAGAAGTGTAAGGTGAGATTTGGCGGTCAATTCTCCTTTGCAAAGAGCTAAATATATCCTATATGGTATATAGCCATAGAGAAAATTTCCGATAAAGCCAAAGATCGTCCCAAGTCCAAAAGTGCCGAAAGCATCGGCGATGGTATTTCCGATAGCCGATCCCCATGCTGCTGCGGGACCGAACATCAATGAACAGATTATCGGTATGACATTTGCAGGTCTGACCTCAGTAAAACCCGGCACAAGTGGAATTCCGACCTTGAAAGGTATCAGTATTGCAGCATATAAAGCAGCTGTCACCGCAGTTAGAACTATCATCCTAGTGTTTTTCCACATAGTTATAAGCTCTTTCATACTGTCCTCCCGTTTATTAAAGATTATTTTATCGCACCACGCAAGGTTAAAAATGCGATGACTTTTGCCTTAGTGCTATCATCAAGCTGGGCGTCCACATCTACAAAAAGACCGTTATATTTATTTGCCAAATATTTCGCAAGCATAGTCTTTTGACAGAAAGATTGTGCGAAAAAGACTATCGGTATCCCTTCATCAACAAACATCTCTATTTCCATATTATCAGGTGCTTTATTCTCCATACATCTTGCCCAACCGTATACATGCGTAGTGTTTGGGAAGATGTCAAGAATTGCGAAATCTCTCGGTGGAACGCCCCAAAATCCTGCGGTAGGTTTACATGGTTTTAGGTTTTTATCCACTTCCATAATGACACTATTAACAATCCTGTTCATTTTCTCTCTTAAAGGCAAGTCTGATACAGATATTGGGTTGCCTTGTGGTTTAGAGTTCATATTTCGCGTAGTTATTATCTTGCTGTTAGGTAGTAGTTCACGCAGAGCTTCGGCGATAAACCTCATACCGTCGCATTTCCCTTCGCCTACATCTGCTAATATTATATCTGGCTTGATGATTAAGGCATTGACAAATACAGTTTTCAAAGTAGCACAATAGATTTTAGGTGCGATCTTCTCTATCACATCAAAATAATCTATCCCAGTTATAGGCATATCAAGATCAATGAATTCATAACCAGCGTTTTTATAGTGATCAATGAATTCTTGATTTGGCACTCCTGCTATACCTACTTTTTTCATTTAGGTCTGCCTTTGTTATGTAAGGGCGAACGCTATCCGCCCCTACTAATTTGATTTTACAGAGATTATGATCTTCTATGATCTTCGCTTTGGTCTCGCAGGCATACCAGTCCTTGCAGACTCATAAATAGCATCCATCAATTCACTATGGATAATTCCATTCATAACGTTTGTGCGAGGCTCTGCTTTGCCAAGTATAGCATTGATGAAGTTATGATCAGAAGGACCAGCAGACATTTCAGGTGTAATTGGCGGATTTTCAACAAATTTTCCACCTTCAAAAACTCTGATCCATCCTCCACCCCATCCGTCTATCTCAACGCGACCATTGTCAAAAATAAACGCCATGTGAGACCCACCAGGGCTTGGACAGTTTCCACTGATGACTATGCTTGCCATTACGCCATTCTGAAATCGGATATTAGTTGACGAGTTAATATCAACAGGCGATCCGCAGTTATCAATAAAAGAAAATACTTCTGCAACAGGCGATTCCACAGACCAGCAAAGGCTATTAAGCAGATGTGCCCCGCTATCATAGGCTTGACCGCCTCCCGAAAGCTCTGGTTTTTGTCTCCATGTGCCAATAGTCGCTTTAAGCCAGTTTTGCGTTATATACCCGATAACAAGCTCTAACTTGCCAAAACCTTTATTGCGAATTTGCTCTCTGAGGTAATAAAAGTTTGCTGAACATGAGGTGTTGTATCCGATGACGAATATTTTGCCTGTCTCTTTGACCTTATCTGCTAATATATATGCGTGTTCTGATGATGTCACCATCGGCTTTTCCATGAATACATGGCATCCAGCGTCAAGTGCCATCATGCCTTGCTCAAAGTGTAATGTATGAGGCGTAGAAATAAGAACTGCATCTGGCTTAATCTCTGAAAGCATCTTTGGTATGTTATCGTAAGCGACAGGCTTAGGTGTTACATCTGCAAAAAGCCTATCAATATAATTCTGTGCAATTTGAGTGTTTACATCACAAGCAGATACTATTTGAACATCAGGATGCCTTTTCAGACTATTGGCATGACCAGAGGAATTGCCTCCGCAACCGATCATAGCAAGACGGATTTTAGACATATCATACTCCTTCACTGATAATCTCTATAATGCTTTGCCGAATTAATCTCCTTAGACTGTAATTCAATAAAGCATTAGTAAATGATATTTGAACAATTGAGTTTTTATTATTCTATTGCTTTATTTTGATTTAGTCAATGGAAATTTGCTGAAGTTTTTGCATTGAAGTTTTGACAATCCATAAAATGATAGTTTATAATAGTAGTCAACCAAATTAGTTTTTTCAGTTTTTTAGCTTAAAATTGTCTAAATTTCAGTAATATTTAATAGATTTTTAGATCGGAGTAAGCAATGAAAATAAATGACTCTAATGCTATTGTTACAGGTTCAGCAAGAGGTATCGGAAGAAAGATCGCTGAAGCTCTTTTATCACAGGGTGCTTATGTCGCATTTGTGGACATATTAGCCGATCAGCTTAAAAAAACAACAGAGGAATTATCACAATTCGGCGAAAAAATTCTGCCTATCGTATGCGATATTACGCAGGCAGATCAAGTTGATAAAATGGTTGAAAAAGTGCATAATAAATTCGGTTCAATAGACATATTAGTCAATAACGCAGGGACATTCTCATATATCGGTCCTGTCTGGGAAGCTGATGTTGATAAATGGTTTAAAGACATCAAAGTCAACCTTTATGGCAGTTTTCTCGTTTGTCGTAGTGTCGCAAGATTAATGATTGAAAGAAAAAATGGATATATTATTAACATAGTTAGTTCAGGAGGAGTTGGAGACCCACATCCATATTCAACAAGCTATGCCTGTTCAAAGACAGGGCTTATGCGTCTAACCGAAGGTCTTGCAAAGGAAGCAGAAAATTATGGAATAAAGGTATTCGCAGTAGCACCGCCAGCAATTCTTACAGAGATGACAAAATTTATTATGAACGATGAAGGCGGGAAAAAATGGCGTCCAGGGTTTAATAAGATTTTTGAAGAAGGACATGATTCACCACCAGAAAAAGTTGCCGAGCTTATATTGAAACTCCTAAGTGGAAAAGCAGATAAACTGACAGGGCGATATTTCCCTGTATCACAGAATTTTGATGAGATTATCGCAAGAACAGATGAGATTATATCCAAAGACCTTCTGACACTTCGCATTCGGAGCTAATTATGATTTAGAGGGAGTTTATACAATGTGCAGAAAAAGGATATTTATAAATTATATACTGCTTACTTTTATAATAGCTATGAATGCCTTAGGGGTGGATTGGTCACAATGGCGTGGAAATGATCGTAATGACATCACATCAGAAACATCAGGTTTTCCCGAAAAATGGGCACCAAAGAGAATATGGGATAAAAACGTTGGAAAAGGATGCACTTCACCTATTATGGTTGATGGTAAAATATATGTGATGGGCTGGCAAGGTGAGGGCGATCTTAATAGAAATCCTATGGGAACAGATACGCTATATTGCCTTGACGCTCAAACTGGTAAAGAATTATGGAAACAAACATATCCATGCCGTTATCAAAGCAGGATAAGAATAGGCGATGAAAGTCAATATGGCGGTCCATCATCTACACCTGCTTTTGATCTTAAAACTAAATATCTTTATACTCTTAGCATAGATGGGGATCTTAGATGTTGGGACACAGCAAAAAATGGTCAACTGGTCTGGTCAATAAATTTATATGATAAATACAGCATACCACAACGACCCGATGTCGGCAGAGGGAAACGTGACTATGGATTTACAAGCTCACCACTTATTCAAGACGATTTAATAATCATAGAAGTTGGAAGTGATGAAGGCACTGTTATGGCATTTGACAAGAAAACTGGTCAACGTAGATGGGCGTCTGAATGCAAAGAACCCGCAGGTCATACCAACGGTCCTGTCATTATAACGATAGATGGGGTAAAATGTTTAGCTACGTTGACGCTTAAAAAATTAGCCGTCATGCGGATAGATAAGGGAAATGAGGGAAAAACTGTTGCAGAATATCATTGGCAGTCAGACTATGCTAATAACATACCTACTCCCGCGGTGATAGACAATAAGATTTTGTTGACATCAGGTTGGAATGCCAAAAAAACAGCTTTTGTTGAAGTGTCCTTGAATGGAAATGTTGTTGAAATATGGAGGGCAAAAGATTTTTCTCAAATTTGCAGTCCGATAATCTATAATGGGAATATATATATGGTAGATGAACAGCTTAAATGTTTAGATATAACTAATGGTCAGACAAAATGGAAAGGCGGTAATTTTGGTTATGGATCATGTCTGATCACAAAAGATAATAAGATAATTGCTTTTGGAAATGGTCAGCTTGTCCTTGCAGAAACTAATCCTTCTGATAATAAATATAAGGAGCTTAGTATTATTAAAGATATTGTGCCAGATATATGTTATCCTCATGTCACTTTTTCCAATGGCATTATCTGTTGTAAGGATAAATCAGGAAATATGGTATGCTTTTCTGTAAAATAGTATATCTATAAAGAAGCGGTTTTTCTTATAAACATTTTGCCTGATAATTGTTGAACTAAACCTTTCAATTCTAACATAACAAGGACAGAACAGACCTTAAAGACAGGTAAATTTGATCGCTTTGATATATCGTCTATATGTATCGGAGATGAACCTATGACATTCCAAACAGCATTTTCATCTTGGGAAAGCTGATATTCTATCATCATATCCTCGGTCTTTATATTGTCTTCCACAGGTTGCTGAAAAGAAGATGATGGCAATTCCTCTAATATATCATCAACGGAGTCAACTAACTTGGCGCCTTGTTTAATAAGCCAATTTGTCCCCTTTGATTTTTCTGAGAATATCTGTCCGGGTATAGCAAAAACATCACGTCCCTGATCAAGTGCGAGATCAGCAGTGATCAAAGCCCCGCTTTTCCTTGGTGCTTCAATAACAATTGTCCCTAACGATATTCCGCTTATAAGCCTGTTGCGTTGTGGAAACATAGTCCTTATAGGTTTAGTCCCCATAGGTAACTCTGAGATAACAGCGCCAGAATTGGCAATTTCGTCAAATAGTTTTGCATTTTCTGCTGGATAAACAATATCTAACCCATTTCCTACTACTGCAATAGTGCGTCCTCCGACGCTTAACGCCCCTTTGTGAGCATAAGTATCAACGCCATGTGCTAATCCGCTAACGATAGTTATGCCACGAGAAGCTAATTGACTACTGAAATTTTCGGCAACTGTCTTGCCATAGGTAGTTGCGTTCCTTGTCCCTACTATTGCTATTGAGTTAGAATCAGAGTTGGTGAGTTCTCCTTTGACATAAAGCAAAGGTGGTGGATCATAAATCGCTTTTAGATTTTGTGGGTAAGCTTGATCTTCAATGGTGATTATTTTACAGCCATATTTTTCAATCAGTCTGAGCTCTTCATCAATTTTTATATTATCCCGATTATCAACTATGCTTTGGCATAATGCAGGTGTAACCCCTCTGACCATCGCTAATTCTTTTAGAGATGCACTTAACACTAACGATGGAGAGCCAAAAAATTTGATTAGACGTCGGAACGTTGAACTTCCGACGCCAGGGATCATATTCAGTATTATCCAATCTTTGATGCCTTCCGTTGACATCATAATTTTGTTTTATTTTTTTTGCTCTGTTTTTGCTGGAACTGCCTCGGAAGCGATTCCATAAACCTCAATTTCGGCGAATTTCAAAGGTTCTCTTAGAATACGTTCGGCTTCACCAGCGCCAGCTTGTCCACCAGCTCTTCTACCGCCTCTTGCTGCACCGCCTGCTTGTTGGACTGCGGATTTGCCAGCTGCAGTCCTGAGCGATCTTTGTGCCCTTATCTTAATTTTATCGGTCTTCACCGTGTTAATACGGACATCAATATCACTTTTGTCATTACCGCGAACTTCTTTGACAAGCGTCCATTCATTATTAACCATGGCATATATATTGAGATCGGTTGCAACAGTATCTTCTGTCCTTCTACGAATGAGAATTCTCTTCACCTCTTGTGGTGATTTTAACGATACGTAAGCCTCAGTAAATCTGCTATCATCTACTTTTTCACCTTTTACATGCTCAGGGATTTTTGTTTGAGCAGTGGTATACATGCTTCCGTCTGTAAATTGTTCAACATCACTTGTAACCTCTAATTTTGCCCATTGCGGTTCCGCCAGTGTTGCACAACCAGTGATAAAAACAGCTAAAACAAACAAAAAGGCTAATGGATAAACATTTTTTTTCATTGATGTTCCTCCCGTTAATCCTGACTTTTGCCTATAAATAAAGCCAGTTATTTTTTAGGTTAAACAACGACTAAAACAATTTGTCATTAAAATTCATTTGGACGCAATTTTCCAAATTGTGCCTTCCCTTGTATCTTCAAGTTTGATGCCTAAATCTGACAGGCTTTCTCTGATCTTATCAGCAGTTGCCCAATCTTTTTTCTCCCTTGCAGACCTCCTGATCTCAATTATGAGATTCATAAGTCCATCTACCAAAGCTGAGCTTTCTTCCAAGCCCTTGCTTTCTAAAACATTTAAACCTAACACATCGCATAATTTAACCAATAC
The DNA here is from genome assembly GCA_011334435.1 of Candidatus Poribacteria bacterium. GTDB lineage: Bacteria > Poribacteria > DTPJ01 > DTPJ01 > DTPJ01 > DTPJ01. The sequence goes on from DTPJ01000402.1 coordinate 11,021, forward strand.
GGTCTTTACTCGTCCAAGGATTGCCTTTCCTTGTGTTGATAAACTTGGGTTATCAGATATAAATTTATTTGTAGCACCTATAAGCTCAAATACAGCCCCTATGGCTCCAGGAGTATTAAAGTCATCGTCCATTGACTCTTCAAACTTGCTAATAGCCAAATCAACTGCATTATTAAGCCCTTTTTCGGAATCGCTAAGACCATCAGGAATTATGTCATCTTGCGATCCTAATTTTGTCAGTGTTGTAACGCAGTTAAGTATGCGATCAACTGCACTGCTTGCCTCATCAAGACTGCTTTTTCTGTATTCAAGCGGAGAACGATAATGCCCAGATATAAGGAAAAGCCTTATCGCCAAAGGACTATATTTTTTAAGCAAATTACGGACAGTCTCAACATTGCCAAGCGACTTTGACATCTTCTCAGATTCTTGTGATTCTGATGATCTGCCAGCAGTTATCAACATGCCGTTATGAATCCAGTAACGTGCAAGTATTTTTCCTGTAAGTGCTTCACTTTGAGCTATTTCGTTTTCGTGATGTGGAAATATAAGGTCATTTCCTCCGCTATGAATGTCAAAGGTTTCACCGAGATATTTTGACGACATAACCGAGCATTCAATATGCCAGCCGGGACGACCAGGACCCCAAGGGCTTTCCCAGCTTGGCTCGCCGGGCTTTGCCTTTTTCCATAGATCAAAGTCCGCAGGATGTCGCTTTTTTTCGTTTATCTCAACCCTTTCACTTGCCCCTGCAATAGTATCCTCTACCTTTTGACCTGATAATTTTCCGTAACCCTCAAATTTACTCAGATCATAATATACATCACCATCAACCTCATAAGCAATACCTTTTTCTATTAACTTTTTAACAAATTCAATTATATCGTTAATATGCTCAGTTGCTTTGGGGCTATAAGTAGGTTCTAATATACCAAGAGCTTTCATATCCTCAAAATAGGCATCTGTAAACTTTTGTGCCACTTCCGCAGGTGTTACGCCAGTAGCGTTTGCCTTTTTGATTATTTTATCCTCTACATCAGTCACGTTTTGAACAAAAGTAACCTTATATCCCTTATATTCTAAGTATCTTCGGATTATCTCAGCGGTTATGAAGTTTCTGGCGTTTCCTATATGAAAATAATCATAGACTGTCGGTCCGCAATTATACATCTTGACATGGTTAGGTTCAATTGGCACAAATTCTTCTTCACGTTTAGTTAATGTATTAAATATCTTCAAAGACATTCATTCACCTCACAATTGATTTAACACTGACGATAGCTTCCGCAGAAATGCCTTTTTTTTGACCTATACTGCCGAGTTTTTCTGCGGTAGTTGCTTTAATGCTCACAGAATCAATATCAATGCCGAGAGTTTTGGCAATATTTGCTCGCATCTCTGTAATAAAAGGGGCGATTTTTGGTTCCTCTGCAATTACAACGGCGTCAACATTATTTGTTATGAAACCTTTATCATGTATTAATGAATTCACTTTTTCCAATAATATCAAGCTGGATATATTTTTATATTGCATATCTGTATTTGGAAAATGATGACCTATATCCCCAAGTGCTAATGCACCCAGAAGGGCATCGCATATAGCATGTAATAGGACATCGGCGTCAGAGTGTCCTGCCAAACCTAATTTATATGGTATTTTAACGCCACCAAGTATTAGGTCTCTGCCCTCTTCAAGCCTATGTATATCGTAACCAATACCTACTCGCATTTTGCTTTTCCATATAAATATTCGTCATGTTTTTCCGAAACATCTAAGAACCCACTATTTTCTGCATTTTCTATTAATTGTATTAACGCTTCCCAACCTTCTTTTGTATTAATTAAATCAACAGAGATAGTTACTTTTAGACTATTAGCTTTATACGATTCTAATTCTTTCCTAATTTCATCTGGTATGGATAAATGACCATCTGGCAATATTTCCCCGATATATTCAATTATTCTCATTTTATGACCCCTTATAAGAAACTTTTAGTTCGATATTCTGCTTAATAGAACCTCTCTCCATAAAGTCTTTTTATTCAAAAGTTAGAAATAAAAACTATATACATTATAACACATTTTTTCTGTCATTGTAATAACATTTTTTAAATCTTAAATCGCCGGCTGATAATATACTTGACATATAAAGTATAATTGCATATACTTTATCTATCATGTATTAGAGCTTGATGAGGAAAGTCCTAAACAGAAAATAAGGGATTTGGCAAAAATTGTCTTACTTTTAGGACAGTTTGGTCGTGTTTTTATAGCCTTAGACTATCAAAATTTGGAGGTGTCTTATGTTGGGTGTTATCAAAAAAAGATGGTTAGGAATGCTGATGGTATCTGTTTTTTGTCTGGGTATGATATTCCTATATATAGGATGCGGGGGAGAAGAAACGGGTACTACCACAAATGAAACAGGTAATGGAGGGACTGTTGTAGAGGCGAAATGGAGCATAACTCCTCAAACTTCAGGTGTTGAGACGAGCCTCTTTGAAGTCTGCGTTGATTCTGCTAGCGGCAAAGTATGGGCGGTAGGAGATAAGGGCGTTGTCCTCGCCTCTAACGACAAAGGCGCTACTTGGAAAAAGCAAGATATTGGTTCAGAAACACCAATCCAAGCTGTATACTTTGTAAATGAAAATGAAGGTTGGATTGCCGGTGATGGCGGAACAGTTCTCCACACCAAAAATGGCGGGGAGAAATGGGAAAAACAAAATACCGGCGCTACGGAAAAATTAAGAGGACTCTTCTTCGCTAACAATACAGAGGGCTGGGCTGTTGGCGATGGTGGAAAAATTATTGCTACAAAAGACGGCGGTGTCTCTTGGGCTGAACAACCAAGTAGCACTAATCAAAATTTAGAAGCAGTTCATTTCGCCAAACCTAAACCCGGTGAAGTTGTAGTAACCAATGGCTGGGCTGCTGGTGCTGGGGGAACCATTATCCATACTTCAAATGGTGGTAGAGTTTGGACAAAACAAGTAAGTAAAAATACTGAACCTATATATGGAATACATTTTGACAGTGACTCTAAAGGCTGGGCTGTTGGAAAATTAGGAACTATACTTACAACTTCCAACGGAGGAGATACTTGGAACCAATCAGCCGCAGCTGCAGCTCAGGGCAAGAACCTTTATGACATTTTCTTTATAAATGCAGCTAATGGTTGGACTGTTGGCTCTGGTGGGAAAATATTATATACTTTGGACGGTAAAAATTGGGTTTCTATGGAAAATCCCAGCACAAAAGTCCTTTGGGGAGTGGCTTTTATTGACACAAACGAAGGTTGGGCTGTTGGTGATGAAGGCACTATCCTTTATATAAAAAGATTATAAACAGACTAACCATAAACAACTTCTGACCAGATTGACGACTTGTGCTAATTCCCATAAATCATATATTGATAACATTTTGTAGCCAGGTCTTTTAGGCTGACTTTTCTAAAAACCAAGCTGTCCGTTTGGACTATAAAAGCAATTAACACAAGTCGTTAATCTGTTACTATCCTGTCCATTCAAATTATGAAAATATTAGAAAATATACCATTAAAGCAATATACAACTTTTAAAATCGGTGGACCAGCCAAATTCTTCTGTGAACCTAAAAACAAAGATGAGTTTATTTCCGCTTTTTGTTATGCCAAAGAAAATAACCTGCCTACATTTATTCTCGGACTTGGAGCAAATGTCCTTTTCAGTGACAATGGATTTAATGGTTTAGTCATACATCAAAAAAATGATAAAATAGATATAAAAGATAATATAGTTAAAGCAGAATCTGGCGTTGTAGTTGAAAACTTAATAAATATCGCATTAGAAAATAATTTGTTAGGTGTAGAGGATTTCTCAGGTATTCCATCAACGATTGGTGGAGCGTTATATATCAACCTTCATTACTTTGAGGCATTTATCGCTGACGTAGTCCGATCAGCGTCAATCCTTGATAAGAACACACTGGAAGTAAAGTCAGTTGATCAAAGTTGGTTCAATTTTGGTTACGACAGTTCAAAACTTAAAACAGACAAAGATTATATGCTTCTTGACGCGACTCTTGAGCTAAAAAAGGTTGATGATTACAGCAAATATGAGGCTTTAGGCAAGTCAAAAGAGATAATAAGGACAAGAAAATATAAATATCCGTCAGAGCCTTCTGTCGGCAGTATTTTTCAAAATCTAACTATCCAAGAGCAAAAACAACATAATCTCCCTACACGATCAGTTGCCTATCTGATTGATGTCTGCGGATTGAAAGGGACGAGGGTTGGTGATGCCTTGCTTTCTCATCGCCATTCTAATATGATTGTCAACGTTGGTGATGCAAAAGCCAAGGATGTTATTGAATTAGCTGATATAATTAAAGAAAAAGTCAAAGAAAGATTTGGTGTTGATTTGCGTTTTGAGGTTCAATTAATCGGATTTTAGCACAAGTAAAATAGATTAGAAACATGATTATTTTGGAGAAAATAGGAGATGAAAGCTACTAAATATTTATTAATTATTTCTATCAGTTTAATTATGGTTTTATTATCTGTAACTATTGTTTCAGGAAGACCTTTTAGATTAGCGAAACTCCCCGATGAAGGGAAAAATTTCGGTTGTTTAACTTGTCATACAAAATCAAGTGGTGGAGTAAGAAATCCCTTTGGACAAGATTGGCAAAAAATAGCTATAAAGGCTAAAGATACCTATACTACTGAACTTGCAGGATTAGATTCCGATGGAGATGGATTTACAAATGATCAGGAGTTTTCTGCGAAGACAAATCCTGGCGATCCAAACTCAAAACCAGATGGTCAAACTATTGATCCGAAAGCTGAATTAGAAAAGGTCATCGCAAGGGGCAAAGTGCTTTTCAACGATCCTAAACTCGGTAAGTCAGGATCAAGTTGCAACAGTTGCCATCCAAATGGAGGGACAACAGGTGGTCAAATGATGGGAATGGCTATACCGACTCTTAAAGGTTCTGCTGCAACTTTTCCAAAATACAAAGCGAATGCCAAAGCAGTTATAACACTTCAACAGATGAACAATATGTGTATTCAAATGATTATGAAGGGAACTCCGTTGAAGTTAGATAGTCCAGAGTCAGTCGCCTTATCAGCTTATGTTACTTCATTGAGTAATGGAATTCCTGTCCAAATAGGCGGAAAATGATGAAAAAAGCTCTAATGATAATACTTATGGCAGGATTTATAATTCTGCCAATGATAATTTGGTCTCGCACACTATATTTTAACGCCAGTGGTGGACTGCCAATAAACATATATTTAGGCATCTATATCTATGATTTTGGGAGATTGTTGGCGTTAATTGGATTTATGCTGATCTTTTTCCAATATGTCCTCAGTTCAAGGATCCGATTCATTGAACGGACTGTGGGATTAGACAAAATTATGAGGTTGCATCGGATATTTGGCATAGTCGGGCTTGTTATGATATTGTTTCATCCTTCTGCAACCTTTATCGGAAATTTTTTACAGGAACAAGATCAGCTTTTCTTTCATCCACTAAAAATAGTAGGATTGGTTGCACTTTTGCTTCTCTGTCTTATGGCTGGAATTGCTATCTTATATAAGTATGTCAATATTAAATATGAAACTTGGAAAAATGTCCATAGGTTCATTTATATTGTTTTTCCGATAGCATTTTTCCATAGCTTGCGGTTAGGTAGCGATACCCAAAAATTATCGCTTAAAATTTTTTGGTGGATATTGTTCGGATTATACCTAATCATATTGATATATAAAATAGCGATGCGATTTTATATCAGAAGCAGACCTTTTAACATCACAAGAGTTTTGCAGGAAACACACGACATTTGGAGTTTATTCTTCAAGGGAAAAATTAAAAGCTATAAGCCCGGACAATTTCTGTTCATTCAGCTTATAAGAAATGGCAAAGTATCAGAATCTCATCCCTTCACTATATCATCAAGTCCTACAAGAGACGAGCTTTCCATCAGTGTCAAATCAGTTGGTGATTTTACATCAACTATAAAAAATTGCAAACCATCAGAGCTTGCATATATAGACATGCCTTATGGTGTTTTCAGTTTTCTTAATTATGACGCAAAAAATTTTGTGTTTATCGCTGGTGGAATTGGAATAACTCCGTTTATTAGTATGTTAAGATATATGTATGATACCAAGTTGGGAAGAAATATTATTCTTATCTGGGGAAACAAGACTTCCAAAGATATAGCGTTTAAAGATGAGCTTGAAAAAATGGCTTCTGAAATGCCATCATTTAAGATCATTCACGTAATGTCAAGTCAACAAGATTGGCAAGGGGAAAAAGGATTTATAAATGCGGAAAAGATAAAAAAATATGTATCTGATTTTAAAGATACTCAATTTTTTGTTTGTGGTCCCCCGATAATGATGAAAAATGTTATAAGAGATTTAAAACAGCTTGGCGTTACTAAAAATCATATACATTATGAACGATTTGCTTTGCGGTAACAGAGGTAGTTTATGAACGTTCTTGGAATCTACGGAAGCCCAAGAAAAAGAGGAAATAGCGATATTCTTCTGGATAAGGCACTTGAAGGAGCAGAGTCAGCAGGTGCGGAGATAACGAGGTTATATGCCCGCGATCTAAAAATGGTCGGCTGTATTGAATGCGGAGGTTGCGATAAGACGGGCAAATGTGTAATTAAAGATGATATGCAGTCTGTATATCCATTGTTAGAATCAGCAGATGCGATTATACTTTCTGTTCCAATATTCTTCTATGGTGTCCCTTCACAAGCAAAAGCTTTGGTGGATCGTTGCCAAGCCTCTTGGCGTAAACGTATGCTTACAAAGACAAAGGAACAGAGAAAGACTTATGATAGTGGAAAAGGATATTTAATCAGCGTTGCAGCAACTTCGGGAAAAAGCCTCTTTGACGGAACTATATTAATGGCTAAATATTTTTATGATGCCTTAGATATGAGTTATGAGGGCGAACTACTCGTTAGAAAGATAGATAAAAAGGGGGCTATATTGGAACATCCCGAGTTTTTGAAGGAAGCGTATGATTTTGGCATCCAAATAGTCAATGATAACAACAAAAAAGAAGGAGGAAACGAATAATGATCAGTAAAAAATTACAAGATGCTTTTAATGAACAAATTCAGGCAGAAATGGGGTCTGCTTATCTTTACTTGTCAATGTCTGCTTATTTCCATAGTATAAATATGGAAGGAATGGCACATTGGATGGAAGTTCAAGCGAAAGAAGAGCAGGGACATGCAGAAAAGTTCTTTAAACACATCATAGACAGAGGCGGTAGAGTTGAGCTTCTCGCCATAGAGAAACCTAAATTTGAATGGACTTCTCCGCTTGACGCTTTCAACGATACTTATAAACACGAAAAATATATCACTGGCAG
>DTPJ01000813.1 GCA_011334435.1 Candidatus Poribacteria bacterium
ACTTTCCAACGAATTTTCATTAATAAATCCGAGTTCTTTTGCTAATTTCATTGATTCTTTCCAAACATCTAAATCTTTATGTGTTTTAATATTTTTTTCCATACAAACTCCTAATTTTTTTACCTGTCATCCATTACCCGTTACCCGTTACGCGTCACCCGTTACTAAATTTTATGCATCGCTTTGAATATCTCTTGGCTTTGAACTTTGATCTCTACGGAGAGGCGATTTGCACAATTATCAAGGGCTTTTGCCAAACTTTGAATATCAAAATCATCATCTACTTCAACTCTGGCAACAACTGCGTATTGTGTTTTGTCATGGATTTTGTATGGCTTAGCAGATAGATCAATGATGTTTATATTCATATCTGCGAGAACATTTGTAACTCCTGCAATGATACCGATCTTATCAGCCCCTAAAACTGTGATTATAAGCCTATCTTTTTTGGTTTGGATGTCAGTCGCAAATTGTGCTGTTGTATTTCTTAGAAAGTGAACTACGCCAAGTTGCTCACATCGCTTTTTCAGGCTTTCGTCAAGTTCCTTTATGTCAATATCCCTTGTTGGTTGGAGTAGTAGTATCATAGCGAATTCATCGCTTAAAACAGTCTGATTTAATTCGTTGATATTACATCCGTATTCAAATAACGTGCTTGAAATACCAGCGACAATGCCCGGATGATCTTTGCCAACAACGGTCAATATAAATCTTTCATTGATCATAGTTCATCTACTCTCTGGATATGAGTTAAAATCTACTATATAGTTCCACCAGTTATTGAGTTTTCCATCAGTCTTTCCCGGTGCTTTTGGCAGATGACGAAGCCACCATTTATGATGTTCACGTATATCGCCGTTGCCCCATTCCTCGCAATTGACAAGCCGTTTTTTGCCTGTTAGATTAGGATAATTAAGCCAATCATCACAACTGCTCATAACCATCGTCTTATTGCCCCAATCGTAATCGCTTGTGCTATTAGGGGCAAAATGTGTGTTTCCGCATGCGGATTTGCCGGGAGCGATTTTATCATAAAGCGTAAAGCGATTCCAAGCGTGAGTTTCCTTTGGCTCCCAACTACCATAGACATGCCACATTATTGATTCTGTCCGATGGCAAAAATCTTCAAGCATTTCGCCGACGCCTCGTTCATAGTTAAATCCCATCATTATAAAAATTCGTGAACAATTGACATCAGGAACAGGGGAAGAATTGCAGAAATATGCACTTCCACCAGCCATTGTTGATTCCCACATACCCGTAAATGGCGGACCAAAGAGCCATACCTCGTCAATCTCTCGCTTTTCTACTCTCTCATCAAGGCGAAAATCCTTTATTATGGCTTTATAATCAATCGCATCAGGTTCATGCCAACCCTTCCATTCGCGGACACACTCCATATAGGTTTCCTCTGTATAAAGAAATCCGTCCATTTTTATTGGAAATGCGTTTACATCTATCCAATCAACGACCTTGAATTGCACATATCCTCCGCTACATTCTTTTAGATCGGCGATATATCCATCTGTCAGGATTTTAGGATCGTTCCATCTGCAAACCTCATGCAATTTTTTGCCTTCTGACTTGATAATAGGGTCATAGTTTATAACTATAACTTTGATCTCTAATTGATTTGATTCAGTTTTTGACATATTTATATTTTCCCTCTGACTACGGGATACATCCAAACATTGTTATAGCGGTCATAAGAGTCAAAAGCATCATATTTTTCATAGTGAACTATTGATGACTTTTTTGAAGCCATCTCTCATTTTTGATAGTGTAACATTTGGGTCTTCAATAATTATCTTAACTCCACCGAGAATATCAATAAATCCCGTCTCTTTTCTATATCTTGGGACTATGTGGAGATGTAAATGTGCGATGCTTGCCCCGCCTGCTTCGCCGATGTTGTATCCTATGTTGTAACCATGCGGAGAATAGACTTCATCAAGGACATTAAGGCATATTGATTGCATATTGGTCAAGTCAATTGATTCATCAATTGTCAACATTCTTGGGTCTGTGATGTGTCTTTTTGGAAAGACCATCAGATGCCCAGGAGCGTAAGGATACAAATTTAACGTAACTAATGATAACTCAGACCTATAAACTTCAAGTCTTGCAACTCTATCGTCTTCGTTGACAATAGCACAAAGTATGCAATCAACTTCTGGCTTTTTCTCGCCTCTAACGTAAGCCATCTTTCCCGGTATGAATAAATTCTTCCTCATATTGCCCCTTTAAATCCTGCTATATCCCGTCACCCAATACTCGTCACCCGTTACTTATTATTGTTTATCCTTTTTAAGCGTATTTTTGTCAACGATTGTAACCTTTTTCATAACATCGCCGACTTTTATGCTTCTCACGACGTCCATGCCCTCAATCACTTGACCGAATATTGTATATTGCCCATCAAGACCGGGTTGCGGTTCAAGACAGATATAGAATTGACTGCCGTTAGAATCAGTTGTATTTGCCCTTCTCGCAGTCGCAACCGTTCCTGTAAGATGTTTTCTTGAATTAAATTCGGCTTTGATCGTGTATCCTGGTCCGCCAGTGCCATTGCCATTAGGATCGCCACCTTGAACGACGAACTTTGGCACAACTCTATGAAATGTCAAACCATCATAGAAGCCCTTTTTCGCCAATTTTATGAAATTGTCAACAGTATTAGGCGCATCTTGGGGATAGAATTCAATTACAATACGCCCTCCTTTTTCCATCTCTATTATTGCAGCAGCGTTATCACGAGTTATTTCACCTGATTTCTCTTTTGATTCTTCTTTTGCCTCAGGTTTTTTAATATTTTGTGCGACAAATATGAATTCCCCATATCCCGAAGTGGAGAATTGAGGATTTTGCTTCCCTTTGGATTCTTCCACAATTCTTTTTGTAAGATAAGAGGCAAGTTCTGAACCTGTCAAAAGCATATCTTTATTCTCGTCAGCGTCAGTGCCTTCTAAGCTTTTCAGCAGTTCCTGTGTGAATAAACCGTGTTTCGTTGCATCAATATCAGTGGGCTTTTCGTCGCTTTTCCCTGCATTTATCGCTTGAAGTCCGTTTGATGCTGATATTCTCATCACATAGCTTGGCAACCTGCTTTTGTTTGTCTTTGTCCCTTCAAATGCCATTCCTCCAAAACAGGCATCTGCTAAGAATAAGATATGCCTAACGCTTGTCGCTGTGAATGCCTCTTTTAACTCGTCTGTGCTTATACATTTTCTTTTATATGAATCAATGGAAGTTTCTTTGACGAGATCAAATCCTCTGTCATAAGGTATAAGAAATCCCACTTCTCCTTCTCCATCAGGGTTAGGGAAGCTCTTAGCTTGTCCAGCAAAGAAGATCAAAAGACAATCCTCTTTTGAGTAAACCTTTGGATCGGCATAAGAGTTGAGTTTTTCCATTATGTTCTTTTTTGTTGCTTGTTCGTTTTTCAGCACGGTTATATACTTTTTATCAAATCCATATTTAGATTGAACCAGATTGACAAAGGCATCAACATCTTTTCCTGCATATTTGCGGGCAAAATCAGAAGGTGTATATTTGTCTATGCCAATAGCCAAAACCCAACCAATACGGTAGATTATATCGGAAAGCTCTTCCATATCGGGTGGTGGTTTTATGCCGACTTGTGCGTTGACAACAGTTGTAGAAAAAAGCAAAATTAGTAAAATTAGGGCGACAAATATGTTTCTCATTTTTCGCTTCCTTTCTTATGATAAAAATTTAAGTCACTAAAAATTTATATTAGTAATTGAGACTTGATTTTATACTACTGGAACTGGATTCCTGCTCCCACAGGAATGACAAGATTTTTATAGGTGACAGCTTTGATAATTTCAAATTTCCAGTGATTTGGTTAAAATATCCTTGAAATTATCTTTTGTTATTTGTATTATTCTATCAGTTTTACTTTTTGCTTATATACATATATCATCTTTACACTGAAATTTCAATGATTTTTTAGATATATTGAAAAAATTAATGGCAATTAGCAGTTAAAAATTTCTTGATAGATTGTTAAGAATATGTTAATATAGCTATTGATTTTATAATTACTATTTATAATTTGCAAGCCATATTCCAACGAGAGGCATAAAAAATGAGATCAGACTTTCATTGGTATAAATATGATAAAGAATCTGTCGCTCACGAACTCAAAACTGATTTAGAACAAGGACTAAGTAACAAAGAAGCATTATCAAGACTTCATTCTTATAAACGTAATGAACTACCCGATGAACCCAGTATACCGATAAGTCATACTCTTTTTAGAATAATTATTAGCACTATGTTGCCAATTCTGCTTGCTTTTTCAGCTTATCTAATCTATTCATGGACAGAAGGCGAAGAAGATAAAATGCTTATTTTGGGCATCTCAATTATAAGCATATTAATTGTAAAGATTATAATAAGCAGTTTTAATGAACTGAGATCAGATAAATATCTATATTCCTTACGAAAAATTGCCCATGATGCCATATTTGCCAAAGTTATGCGAAGTGGTCATATAACTTTTATAAAAGTAACAGAGCTTGTCCCTGGGGATATAATATATTTTGAAGCTGGCGATCAAATTCCCGCTGATGGTCGCTTAATTGAAGCCAAGCATTTAATTGTTGATGAGTCAGTTATCACTGGTGTTTCTACACCTGTTGAGAAAAATACAGACATTATTGAAAGCGCCGCTCAATCATCACAATTGAAGAATATGGTCTTTATGAAGTCCATCGTTAAAACTGGACGAGGCGCAGCAATAGTAACCGCAACTGGCAATGGGACATTGGCAGGACAGCAATCAATTAAAGATGATACAATAGTTCAACGGTCTAAATCTGATTTATCTCTTTCAAAGAATATGTTATGGTTTGCATTAATCTGTATAATTTGCTCAGCAGTTATCGGCGGTATATTGATATATTTCAAAGAGAAAACCATCATTGAGGGAGTTACAGCTAGTATAATTTTAATGATGTCAGCTTGGCCTGCTGGTCTTATTGAAGCGATTACAATGACTTTTTCTGTTGGACTAAAAAAGCTTAGCGAATCTCAAATCGTGATTAAAAATCTGCCTAATGCAGAACAGTTAGCAGATGTTGAACAGATATGCTCTAATAAAAAAGGTATAATGACTGAAGATAGAATGATGGTCAATAAAATATTTGTTGACGGTGAAATAATAGAGATAGGAGAAGACGAATATGAATCAAAAACTCTAACAGAAAATAAAAGCACTGATCTATCATTTTTGCTTTCAATTGCATCTTTATGCACTAATACAGAAGTGAAAAATTCACCAGATGGATGGACTATAGAGGGAGACTCAACAGAAGGGGCATTGATGATAGCTGCGATGAAAGGCGGAATAAATAAAGAGGACTTGTCACTTTCATTGACTCGGATCGGAGAACTCCCTTATGATTACGAAAGGCAAAGACAATCTGTTATATATAAGGATAATAATGGAGATATTTTTGTATTTACAAGAGGAACTGTTGATGCGATTTTAAATGTCTGCACAGACATACAATTACATGGATATGTGGAGTCATTAGATAATAAAAAAGCAAGAGCGATTAGGGCGATAAACCGTAAGTTTGCAAAGGAAAAAGATCATGCTGAATGTGTCGCCTTTGCCTATTATCAAATAGAGGGTGAACTTCCTCATAAATATAATGCAGACATGATAGAGCAAGACATGATTTTCCTTGGTATGATGTCGCTTATAGACCATGTAAGACCAGATACAAAATCAGCAGTAAGAAGATGTCTAATAGGTGGAATAAAACCTATAATGATTACTGAGGATTCAAAGGAATCAGCATTAGGACTTGCAAAAGAATTGGGAATGGCTCGTGGAGAATCAGATATATTGACCGGAGAGGAATTAGAAACTCTTAGCGAGAGAGATTTTTATGATATACATGATAGATTTTCAGTGTTTGCAGAAGTTTTACCATCTCAAAAGGCAAAAATAGTTAAAACTTTGAGAGAATCGGGACGCATAACCGCAATGATGGGAAAAAATTCCAGCGACGCAGATGCTATAAGTCAAGCAAATGTCAAGCTCTCCGCTGGCAAAACTGGCTCTTCTGCAATAGTAAACACATCAGACGTGCTGATCTTAGATGGAAGTTTCAACACAGCGGTAAAGGCAGTGGAAGGTATAAGAAACACACTGCAAAATGTCAAGAAAGTTATACGTTATTTTCTCTCAATTAGTATATCAACATCTGCGATCGTTCTTATATCTTTTATTGTCAGTGTCATCTGGGATAAATCAGCTTTTCCTCCGTTATCGCTTTTGCAGGTTCTCTGGATAAATATTTCTGCTGTAATCATACCTGCTTTTGGTATAATATTTAACCCAATTACAATATATTCGCTTGAAGATGGCGCCTATACTAATGGCAAGATGTTTAACAGCGAGTTAAAGATAAACATACTGATAAGAAGTTTATTAACTACGATATTTGCACTTATCGTCTATGGTTTCTCATTGGGTCCTGTTGATTCTTGGGCAATAAATCAAGAGCGTGCAATGACTGCGACGATGACAATATTGTTTATGTCTCAAATAGCTTTTGCTTTTCAATGTTGTCGCACAAATGAAAGTGGTTTTTTCCGTAAATTCTTTGGCAATAAGATATTGATCACGCTTTCATTGATAGTTATCATAATGCACATTTCAATCATATATGTCCCATATTTAAGTGGGATATTTGAGACAAGTCCACTCTCTTGGATGGACTGGATACCGATTATAATTGCCTTTGCGATATTCTGGCTCCCCCTTGATGAACTTTTCACCACCAGCCGTGAGTATGATGATGAAGAAGATATAGAAGACGAAAGCGAAGAGAAAACGGTTGTTATAGATGAGTCATTTATACCTAACGACAATCCAGAAAAAACTGAAGATGAAAAACCAAGTGATCAGTAGTCAGTGATCAGTGATCAGTAATTAGGGTTATTTTTCTATTAGCATTAATTTTTAATCAAATACATTTTGGGAAATATAATTGAAGATAGTAACAAGATATACTCTATCTCAGATAATAGAACCTTTCTTCCTTGCACTGATAGCTTTTACATCAGTGCTTGTAATAAATAAGGTCTTCATTTTAACTAAATATTTTGTAGAAAAAGGCATTAATCCATGGTATATGCTGGAAATGCTTTTCTATTACTCACCCGCTGTTTTTGTGCTTACCGTCCCGATGGCAACACTTGTTGGAATTGTTACTGCTTTCGGTCGCTTATCCGCTGACAATGAAATTATCGCTATGAAAACTTCTGGTATTGGTATGCAGAAACTTATAATACCAGTTATCCTCTCAACGTTTATACTTAGCGTTTTTATGGTTTTTTTCATGGACTTCAGTATCCCAAAAGGAAATCAAGCTTATTATAAACTCTACGTAGAATTAAGGCAAAAGCATCCAGCACTTGTGCTTGAACCAGATACTATAATGGAAGAGATGTCAACAGAGGGCAGAAAATGGTATTTTAAAAGTATTGATCCACAGACAGGAAGAATGAAAAATATAATGATATGGGAACGTGACAAAGATACCCCCAGACTTATAACAGCAAAAGAAGGTGAATTAAGGGTATTTGATCAATGGACTGCTCTTTACCTTTATAACGGCAAGATATATCAAGCTGATCCAAAAAATCCATTGAAAGGATACTCAACAGGAGATTTTAGCAAAAACGAGATTATACTTAATATAGGCAGATCATTAGATAAAGAAGAACGGGCATCTTGGAGTCCAGTAAATATGAGTATGAAGGAAATTAAAGAGAATTTAAAGAAGTTTGAAGAGGAATTAGCTTCTCCTGTTACTGCTGACTATGTAAAGAACTATATTAAGAAATATCAGATTAATGAATATAAAGTTGAGTTGTATAAGAAAATCTCAATACCATTTGCCAATTTAGCTTTCGGATTGATCGGAGTTCCTTTGGGATTGTTTGTCCGCAAAGGCGGAAGAATGGTTGGTCTTGGCGTTGGTGTTGGCATGATAATTGTATATTATGTGATCTTGACTATTGGAGAGAAAGTGTCAAAAGCAGGGATATATCCGCCTTTTCTTGGTGCATGGACGCCGAATATCGTCATAGGGATAGCTGGAATAATACTTATTATAAGGACAATTCGTGAAATGCCTATCCATTCTATAAAACTGCTTGATAAACTGTTTCCATCAGAATAGAGATAGAAAATGACAGGAGAAAAGATCATGGTAGAACCTGAAATATATTATCCTCGTAAAAAGAAAATTAGCGGATTCGGCATTCTTTGGCGACTGCTAATTACTATTATTGTCACTATCGTGATCTCTTTTCAGATATATACATTCGGCGATGCGTTAAGATATTGGAAAGAAAATAGAGAAAAAAAACAAAAGTATATCCAAGAGATCAATATACTTGAACAACAGCAGGAAATGATGAAAAAGGAAATATGGGAACTTAAAAATAATAAATTAACTCAAGAGAGGCTTGCTCGTGAGATAGGCTATATAAAACCGGGTGAAGTTGTTTATAAATTTATAGAAATAGAAAACAACGAAACTAACGAAAACAGAAAGGATAACGAATGAATAATAGCGATTTATTAAACAAAAACAATAGCGTTCCATACCTAAAATCACCAGCAATTTCTTATGATGGCAGTCAGATCGCTTTTTCTTATTCAGGCGATATTTGGCTTGTCCCTTCTGATGGTGGAGACGCTAAGTTATTGACTTCTCATATCGGCTATAACGATAGACCTAAATTTTCGCCCGATGGCTCTTATTTAGCCTTCTTTTCAAAACGAACAGGCAACGGTGACATTTATATCATATCACTTAAAAATGAGGAGATCAGAAGACTGACTTATGACGATATAGCAGATGTCCTTGACTGTTGGTCGCCTGATGGGAAATGGATATACTTTAATTCTGGAATGGATGGCATCGGCGGATTTGCATATAAGATCAGTATAGAAGGTGGAACACCTATTAAGATCGCAGGAGACCCTCATGAATTATATTATTCTTTGGCAATATCCCCTAATGGAAAGACGCTTGCATTTAATAACAATGGTTATGCTTGGTGGCGAAAAGGGTCAAGACCATCGGGTGCGTCTCATATATGGCTGGTAAGCGAAAAAATTGGCTCAAATGACTACCGCAAAATTACGGACTATCAAGGACGTAACCTTTATCCTATGTGGGATAGTAGGGGCAGAGGCTTATATTTTGTATCAGATAGAGACGGAAACGAAAATATCTGGTGGCAGGATATTAAAACTGGCAAAACAAAACAGATAACTCATTTTAGCGATGGACGAGTGATGAGAGCATCTGTTTCTGGAAACGGAAAATGGATCGTCTTTCAGCGGGATTTCGCTATATGGAAGTTAGATGTTACAACAGGAGAGGCTTTTCCTATCCAGATAAATGTCCGTGCAGATAGAAAAATTTATCCTATCAGTCACAGAGTGATAAATGGTGATGTTTGGGAGTTTAGTTTATCTCCTGACGCTAAAAAAGTGCTTTTCGGTCACAGGGGCAAGATTTTTGTCACTTCAGCAGAAAAAGGCACAGAAAAAGGCAGGGCATCTTATCGCATCACAAATACCCAATCAAGGGACTGTCAAATATCTTGGAGTCCTGACAGCAAAAAAGCAGTTTACGTATCCGACCGAACAGGAGAAAATCAAATCTATCTTTATGATTTCACTGAAAAAAAGGAGACGCAACTTACGAATTCATCAACACCTGCAAATCTGCCAAAATTCTCCCCAGACGGAAAATGGATCGCTTATTTTCATGGACGAGAGGAAATAAGGCTTATTGATACACAAACAAAAGAGAGTAAGCAGTTCATAACAGGGATTTTTGACTTCGGATTTAACTCTCCTTCGTCATTCAGTTGGTCGCCAGATAGCAGATGGATCGCATTTATCAATAGAGATGAAAATTATTTTAGCAATATTTATGTTCAGAATATAGAGGAAACATCGCCTAAACAGGTAAGTTTTTTAAGCCATATAAGCAGTGATAATATATTATGGTCTAATGATGGAAAATACATAATTTATAACACTTCACAATTTAGGTTTGAGTCGCAGATAGCGAGAATTGACTTACAAGCTCCAAAGCCAGAATTTCGTGAAGATGAATTGGATAAATTGTTTGAAGAGGAGAAAAAAGAGGAAAAGAAAGATGGCAACGAAGAGAAGAAAGAAACAGAAGCAGAGAAGAAAAAAGAACCTGAGACAATTAATATAGAATTTGACGATATTAGACATAGGATTAGATTTCTTACTTCTCCGCAAATGAACTGTCACGCATTAGCCATAAGTCCTGACAGTAAGATGCTCGTTTTCCATTGGCCTATGATGGGCAACAATAACCTTTGGAGTATCTGTTTTGATGAAGATCGGAAAGATGACCCGCCAAAGCAGTTGACTTTTGGCAATGGTGGAAAATGGGCTGTATATTTCACATCTGATAGCAAAAGGATTTTTTACATAGATAGTGGCAAAGTCCATTTTTTGAAGATCGCTGAAAATGGCGGAAGAGATGGCGATCCAAAAGCTGTTGAGACAAGAGGCGAAATGGATATTGACATAGATGCTGAGAGGCTTCAAATGTTCAACGAAGCATGGCGGATGATCCGTGATAATTTTTATGATCCGAAACTGCATGGTGCGGATTGGGAGGCGGTTAGGGATAGGCTCTTGCCAGTCGTTAAGGGTCTAAAACACCAAGAGGATTTCCATGAACTGCTTAACCTTATGGTCGGCGAATTAAACGCATCTCATCTTGGCGCTGGTGGCTACGATAGCGGTATTGATGACGCATATTTGGGATTAGATTTTGATTGGAAGGAACTCGAAAAAACGGGAAGATACAAAGTCGCTTCTATTCTACCAGAAAGCCCGTCTGCATTAGCGAAAGGTCAAATAAATATCGGGGATTATATATTAGCTATTGATGGTGTTGATCTAAATCGCTCTACCGATCTGTTCAACTTATTGAAATATAAAACTAAAAAGAGAACTATACTTACAGTCAACGATAAACCAGAGAAAGAAGGCTCTCGCACTGTCACTGTTCAACCGATAAATTTTGGCAATATGAGTGAGTTAAGGTATAAAAATTGGGTCAAAGAAAACGAAAAATATGTCCACGAAAAAAGCAATGGCAGGCTTGGCTATGTGCATATAAGGGCGATGTCTTATGAGGCATATATGAAGTTTTTAGTTGATTTGGACACAGAAACGCAGAATAAAGAAGGCGTTATCATTGATGTCAGGTTTAATGGCGGAGGCTTTATCGCTACTTTCATATTAGATGTCTTGCGTAAACGGACTTATGTTCAATCATCTTATAGAGGAAAGCGACCCGTCAGTGCAACAAACATGGCAGGAAACCGAATCTTTGATAAACCGACCATATTATTACAAAATGAGCATTCAGGTAGTAATACTGAGATGTTCAGCGAAGACTACAAACGTTTAGGACTTGGAAAAGTCGTTGGGACGCCAACCTCTGGTGCGGTTATATGGACAAGCAACATCAATCTTTTAGATGGCACTTGGTTTAGGGTGCCGTTTATAAAAGTGGAAAACGTTGATGGAGAAAATCTTGAAACAGAATCAAGGGAAGTTGATGTCTATGTAGAACGACCTCTCGGCGAATCTTTACAAAATAAGGATAGTCAGCTTGATACTGCTATTAAATGCCTATTGGAACAGATTGACAAACAATAGCCTGTATTATATATTTCTTATTGAATTTTAGACATAAGTTGGATAATTTATCATTCAATTAGATTATCCATAAAATCTCTCTAAATCTCTCTTTTCCAAAGGAGAGACTCTTGCTTATGGGAGGATAAAAAATGATAGAAATCATCGGTCACCGTGGAGCACGTGGATTAGAACCAGAAAATACAATGCGTTCTTTTAAGAAAGCACTTGAATTAGGGGTTGATTATATAGAATGTGATGTCCATTTGACAAAAGATGGGCATATCGTGCTTATCCATGATCATACATTGGATAGGACAACAAATGGAACTGGATATGTCAATGATTATTCTTTTGACGAAATCAGAAAATTAGATGCAGGCAAAGGCGAAAAGATACCAACCCTACAAGAATTGATTGATCTTATCTATGGGAAGGTAAAGGCACACATTGAGTTAAAAGATGAAAAAGCTACTGAACAGGTAGTCCAAATTGTTGAAAAAAACAACATGATTGATCAAGTATTTCTTACCTCTGGAAATACTGATACATTGCGAAAAGTGAGAAATCTAAACCCATTAATCGCTATAGAGCATATTTTCGGACAACCTCCAGAAAACGCTATTGATATGGCAACAAGCGTCGGAGCGAAAAGGGTTAGCTGTCATATAAATCATCTGACAACTGATTTCGTCAAAAAAGCCCATGAAAACGGATTACAAGTTATCGCTTGGCCACCTAATACTTTAGAGGAAGCGAAAAAGGCTTTGGAATGTGGAGTTGACCTTTTATGCACAGATAGACCCGACATTGTAACTAAAAAAGCATTGCTATCTATGTAAAGTTTTTATATTAGCCCATGTATCCAATAGCTTTCCATAGGGTTCCACAGGGGCTAATCCTTTCATATCTATCTTAATTTGGCTATCTGTTAGCACTTTGCCGTAAATAGCGACATCATCAATAAGTCCTGTGAAATATCTTGTTGTCCCTGTTATTTGTGCCCCTATTTTTAATGTTTCAGTTGACTTTGTGTTTATCCCTTTCCCTGTCTGTTTTCCGACAGCGTCAAGTTCACCATTGATGAATATCTGATGTGAAAAATCCTTTGAATCCCAAGTTGCTGCGACATGCACCCAGTTATTTTCTTTAACAACTGTTTTTCCAGCGAATCCTTGTTCTGATGTCACGCCATCAGCTACAGCAACCAGAGCTTTGCCAGCGAACATGAATAATCCTATATGATCGCCCGGAACTGTCCATGCCCATTTCCCTACTATTGTTGACTCAGGCGAAAGCACTTTGGGATTTACCCATGCCTCTATCGTTAATCCCGGGAATCCCTGATTTAAGACAGGATTATTTCCACAATCTACGTATCCTGCCCCTCCAAGAGAGATAGCAGAACCGTATTTGCCATCTTTCACTATTTTAGCATCACCTTTTAGTGTTCCTATACTATCATTTCCGCTGTCATCTTGAATTTTATCTCCGACCATTTTATCAAAAGACATATAGAATATTAAATCCTTATCCTTGGCAGATACACTTAAAGACAAGAGACAAAAACATATCAAAAGCCCAATTAGTAAAATTCTTAGCATATTACCTACTCCTTTCTTTGTTAAACTCCCCTAACGTTTGGATGCCAGATATATTTGTGTATTTGAAGCTGAAATCTGACTTTAAGACTATCGTTTAACATCCATTGGACTACATCCGCAGGTTTAAGCAAACCGTAAGCAGTTGATAAAAGAATTTCATTCTTGCGATTGATAAAATGCTTGTTTATTATATCTTTCGCCCATTCATAATCTTTTCTACTGCTCAAAACAAATTTAACTTGATCTTTATCAGTTAAATATTTGATGTTTTCCCAACATATATTTTCAGACATACCGCTATCGGGACATTTTAAGTCCAATATTTTCACAACATTTTGATCAACGCTTTTTATATCTATACTGCCGTTAGTTTCTAATAAGACTTCATAGTCATCTGCGAGCAAAGAAGCGATTAATTTATTGACCTCATCTATCTGAATAAGTGGTTCTCCGCCTGTTATCTCAACTAAGCGACATCTATAAGTTTTTATCTTTTTGATTATGTCATCAACAGATATTTCAAAGCCATTTTCGTAAGCATACTTCGTATCACAATATAGGCATCTGAGGTTACAGCCAGATGTCCTGACAAAAATACAGGGAAGCCCAGAATACGTTGACTCTCCTTGGATGCTATAAAATATCTCACATATTTTCATCACAAATGGCACTTTCTACATATTCAGTAAGGTCAACTCCGCGAGTTAGCTTTTGACCGTGAGATACGACTTCTCCGTCAACTATGCTGAATTCTCCTAAGGACGCTGATCTTAGTGTTGCAACGATAAGCGGAAATTCCCTTTTAAGCCCTCGTCTTCTTATCTCTTTGAATAATGGTTCATCTTCGCCTTCGGTGTTTTGTATCTCTGATAGAGTTTTATTTTTACTTTTGTGTTCCCATTGTTCCCATAAAGGTTTGATAGGATCATCATATATGCTATATTCGCAATATGTTATGGCTGGTCCTGCGTCCAATTCTGGAGTTATAAGGTGCATCATTACGCCACTTTTCTTTGCCCTTTGTTCTATTAGTTGCCAAATAACTTCCTGCCAAGTCCCTTTTGGTCCTCCGGGCAATGCTGGATGTAAATTGATCATCTTGTATTTTCTGCACATATCGGGACTAACGATAAGCATATACCCAGCTAATACGATTATGTCTGGATTGTAATTTGACAGCAAATCCATTGCAGTTTCGTCATAAAGAGTTCGCCATTTTTCAATAGTAGGTGAATCAACACCAGATTTAGAAGATTCTTCTAATCCCTTTTTCCTTAACTCTGGCAAAAAGTTTCTGTGGGACAAAGTTATAATTTTTAGCCCAAGATTTTCTGCAAATTCAATGAATTTATCGCTTTCAGGTTTCTCTCCCTTTTCTCTTGTTACGAAAACAAATGATATTTTCCCTTCAATGATCCCTTTATTGATTGCATTAGATACAACTTTCAGAAGGTCAATAGCAGCTTCATCTCTTCCGCTAGAAAACCAGCCTATATCAAGCATAGAATTTCCCCATTAAAAAGATGGCTTATGCAAAAATACATAAGCCATGCGTAAGTTTATACTTAAAAGGTTTTTAGAATTTTTTCAGATTTCCCCATGTGGTTGAGGCTTTATCACTGCTTTTTACTGCGAGAGCAGACATTCCCGCCATCAGATCGTTAATTTCCTTTTCGGTCAATAATCTGTTATAAACAAACAGATCATCTACATAACCGATAAAGAAAGATGAGGCAGAAGAACGTCGCCAACCAATATCTAAGCTTGGAAATTGTGAGGTATCTTTGACATTAATTACACCACCACCAGCAATAGGGGCTTCTGGTTTGCCATTGATATATATAGTTGCCTGCGCCCCATCCCAAGTGACCGCGACATGAGTCCATTTTCCGACATCAACAACCGTCGTCCCAGCAAAATCTTTTACGCCATAGGTAGTCCAGACTACGTTCTTTGTAGCGTTAAATCCCAATTTCCAACCGCCTACTTTTGATGCAGGATCGGTTTTATCCATCTCAACGATATTATGCCAACCTGTGATTGAGTCAGGATTTATCCAGCAACCTACGGTCATAGGATGTGTTAATTGAGTAAGAGGGTCTTTATTTAGGACAGTTATATGTGTAGCACCATCTAAATGAAATGCGTTGTTATACTTTCCTGCTTTCCAATCTGCCTTTCCTTCAACCTTGCCATGATTTCCATATCCAGAGGAATCGCTAACTTTATCTCCGCTTTTTTCGTCAAACATCATAGCAAGCACTAACCCTTTGCTGACCTGAGCTAATGCACTATAAGTTACCATTAGACTAATTACAAACATAGTAGCAATACAGATTATTATACTCCTTCTCATTTCTATACCCCCTCATTGATAAAAAGACAAAAACTCAACATAATAGGTTTTAATAGGTCTTGTGAGGATTATCTTGTATTCTTTATATCACCCCATTTCGTCGTAAGTTTTCCGTTTAGCTCAACCGCCATCATACTGGCAACTCCATTCATCAGATTTTTTACATCATTTTCTTTCAGGACACGCTTAAACACGCATACTTCATCCATACCTCCTTGGAAGTATGAAGCAGCAGATGATCTACGCCAACCAAGGTCTAAGCTTGGGATGTCTTTTGTGTCTTTTACGTTAATAACGCCACCGCCAGCTATAGGTGGTTCTGATTCGCCATTAACGTATATGATCGCCTGCGAACCGTCCCAAGTAGCAGCAACATGAGTCCACTTTCCATTACTTATGGTTGTTACCCCTGTAAAATCTTTTACTCCATAGGTAGTCCATACTATCTTATCAACGTTAAATCCAAATTTCCATCCGCCTGCTTTATCTGCTGCTGTTCTATCCATCTCTATAATGTTTTGCCATCCACCAAGAGCATCAGGATTGACCCATGCAGAAGCAGACATTGGATGTGTTAAACTGGTTAAAGGTTCTTTATTTGGAACGGATATACTTGTTTTCCCATCAAAATGGAATCCTCCGCCAAATTTTCCCTTTATCCAATCCGCTTTTCCATTAATTGTGCCGTGATTTCCAAAGCCAGATAAATCTTTGACTGTATCTCCGCTTCCTTCGTCAAAAGCGAAAAAGAATACCAATCCTTCTGGCGGTTTTGCCAATGTTACGCTAGAAAAAGCCATCACAATTGCCAACATAATAATAAGACATAAATGACCACTTTTCAACATTTTCTACCTCCTTATGTTTAATGAAATTGCCTGTTTCTTTTGTTCTTGTGAGATATATTATTAGTTTTAATCACATCACTTTTACAAACAATCAAAAGCTAACTACTAACTATTATATTACTTTCTAAAACCCTTTTCAAGAATTCTCTGTCTGGATATTTTTCTCTGCCATAGCCCGTTATGCTTAGTGCTGATGCAGAACTCGCTAACTTACCGCAAGATTCTAATGGCAAATTCAGCAACATTCCTGCAATAAAACCTGCTGAATAGACATCACCTGCCCCTGTTTTATCAACGACTTTTTCTACACGGGTTATAGGAATATGCACACTGAGCTTTTTTGTGACTATTATTGACCCGCGTTCAGCCATTTTACAGACGACGATCTCAGTTCCTAAATCTATTATCTGTTTGACGGACTCTTGATATGCTTTGTTTATCATAGATTTGAGTTCTTCGTCTGTCGCAAAGAGGATTTTTGTCCGTTTAAGGATTTTTTTTAGCCGTTCTATCCCAAGTCTACTATATATTTCTCCGGGATCAAATGTAATAATAGATTCATTCAAATCGCCCATTAAAAATCGCTCTTGCTCTTTTAAGACTTTTTCGCTACAAAACGATGTTAAATGGATCGCCTTTGAATTTCTTGCATATTCAATATCAGAATCGTCAATTGAGAGAGTATCATTGCTTCCGGGAAAGACTACATTTGCCCTTTCTCCGCTTTGATCCAATATGCAAAGACATACTCCGCTGTTTCCACCCCTTTTTATATGGCTTTTATCAACGTTTTCCATACTATCAAGCAAAAGATCGCCGAGTTCATCATCTCCGACTTTGCCAATAAAGCCACATTTAAAACCCATTCTGGCAAGGGCAACAGCGGTATTTGCAGACTGACCACCTCCACTTCTCCCTGTCAAGATCGCATATTTTTCGGAATTTTCAAAGGCAATGACCCTATCTCTTTCTGAACCGATTATCTCACCGCCCGGATGGAGTTCTGGCAATATGTCCTCTGTTCTCTTGCCCGCTTTGAGAGAATAAAATATGTCCATATTCAAGGCGCCAAAGCCTACGAAGTCAAATCTACTCATTATTAAAATTCCTCCATATAGGATTTTATCAATATGATCTTTGCCTGTCAATGACAGAAAATTACTGGAGTGTAATTCAAATTTTAGGCAAAGATCAGAAGAATGCAATTCAAAGTCAAGGCAAGGATAATTTAGATAATTTAACCACAGAATAACTCGGAAAATAGACACTGAATACAAACAATATACT
>DTPJ01000366.1 GCA_011334435.1 Candidatus Poribacteria bacterium
TCTTCATCGCTTCAAGAACAGTAGCAAGATAGCCAAGAAATATCCCAAACAATAACGCACCGATAAGCGCGGATACTATAAGTGTAGCCTTTGTCCAACTAATCCCGCTATTTTCTGATTTTAACAAACTCCATAGGCTTCTTTTAGCTTTTTCTTCTGAACCTTGATCATCTGGCATCTGATCATCAGCTATTAGATCACTAAGTTTCATCGTATCAACAACGTTTGTTGGTTTTTGTTGTTCGGACTCAGAGTTTGACTGTATCTGCTTTTTAGGTTGATTTGATAACGATTTCCCTTTCATTAAAGCTTCACGTTGTTCCTGAATTTTCTTCACAAGTTCATTTTTTGTATTTTCATCCATAGGCATAACTAATCACCTACCATTAAAGCAGATAGAAATCAGATGTTCTTAAAATTAGATCGCTTGCTGACAAACAGAAGCATACCTATTAAACATGAGATACCACTTATTAATAGCGTATGAGGGGCACCAATTCTGCTTGCTAAGCTACCAGCAAACAAGCTCCCGAAAGGCATTGTGCTGAAAAATGCCATATTGTAAAAGCTCATCACTCGCCCACGTTTATCATCATCAACGATAGTTTGCACATAAGTATTGCTTGAAACATTCTGCACCATCATGCCAAAACCAACCAATACCAAAAAAGCCATAGAAACCCAAGTGATACGGGAGAAAGAAAATCCAATAAGTCCTACACCAAATATAGTTGTAGCAATTGGGATAACTGTTTCTAACCCTTTAATACCACTACGAGACGCAAGATAAATAGCTCCTATCAATGCGCCAGTTCCTACCGATGTCATAAGAAATCCCATAGTATGAGGTCCACCATGCAGAACATCTCTCGCGACGACTGGCATAAGCAAAAAGTAAGGCATCGCCATTAAACTGATCAGTCCAAGCAAAAGCAAAATTGACCTTATTGGTGGAATACTGAAAGTATAGTTAAATCCCTCTTTTAATTCTCTGATGATATTAGCTTTATGTGTATTTGATTGCTTTGGAGTAATTTTCATAGCTAATAATGCCGAAATGACACCAAGATATGTTATACCATTAACAAGAAAACAATAACCCTCACCCACAGCAGAGATCAAAATTCCCCCGATAGAAGGACCTATCAATCTTGAACCATTAAACATAAAAGAATTAAGAGCAATAGCATTGCCTAAATGGGCTTTTTCCTCAACCATTTCTATTACAAAGGATTGTCTCGCTGGTCCATCAAAAGAGAAAACGATCCCCATAATGAAGCCCAAAGATATGATATGCCATATCGCTATAACATCAGTCAGAACAAGTATAGACAATGTTATCGCTTGTAGCATACTAAAAGATTGTGTAAAAATAAGGATTTTTCGGCGATTCCATCTATCAGCAAAAACACCTGTAATAGGAGATAAAAAGACAGATGGGAGTTGACCAGAAAAGCTAACCAATCCTAATAAGAAGGCAGAATTAGTCAGACGATATACAAGCCAACTCATGGCAATTTGCTGTATCCAAGTTCCAATTAAAGTTACAAATTGCCCAGCAAAAAAGAGGCGATAATTTCTATATTGAAAGGCACGAACGACTAACCTTATACCTTTTGAGTCATTCATGTCATATTGATTAATGCTCATTTATTTAATAGTTTGTAAAGATTGATGTCAGTATTTCAATATGATGCCACATTTTCCGACAGCATATAACGTTCCACCAGGGGCGATACATATTGAGTAAAGATCAACCTCTGTTCCAGAATCCATAGAAGACCATGTAGTTCCACCATCCATAGTTTTTAATATAGTGCCTTTTGTTCCTACAATAAAGCCTTCTTTTTTATTTATAAAGACTACGCTTTTTAGATCATTAGTTGTCCCGCTTTTCCGCTCTTCCCAAGTTTGACCACCATCTGTTGTAGCTAATATTATTCCTGCATTGCCAACTACAAATCCGGTCTTATTATCAACGAAGAAAACGGATTCAAGGTTCTCCCCAACTCCGCTTTGCTGTCTCACCCAATTTGCCCCTGCGTCGTTAGTATGGATTATAGTTCCAAAAAAACCAACGATCCATGCTTCATTTGGACTTACCGCATCCACGCCGATAAGATTAGAGAAAACATCCACAGGAGGAAGCTGAACAGCCCAATTTTTTCCGCCATCTTTTGTGTAAAGAATAGTAGCCCCTTGATATGCGACCTCACCGACTACCCAGCCAGTCGTTGCATTAGCGAAGTCAACACCATAAAGCCCTACGCCAGCCCTTGACGGATATTGCTTCCAAGTCATACCGCCATCAGTAGAACCAAGCAAAGTGTTATTTGTCCCAGTGATCCAGCCGATTTTAGGAGAGGCAAACTTAATCCCTTTAAATTCAAATATAGAACCCGTATTGTGAACTTGCCAGTCTTTGCCAGCATTAGTTGTGTGTAAAAGCAAAGCATTATGCCCAACACACCATCCCTCTTTTTCACTGACAAAATCAACATCTGTAAGGTCATCATTTCTTATAGGAGAAGTCCATGTGTATCCACCATCTAAGCTATGAAGAATAGTACCGCTTTCACCGACAGCCCATGCTTCTTTTTCGCTTATAAATTGAACTTGTGTAAGGCGTGTCCCAGTCCCACTTTTTACTGCTTTCCAAGTCTTTCCGCCATCATCTGTGCGCAAGATAACGCCTAAATCTCCAACAGCGAGACCATCTTTAGGGTTGATAAAATGCACACTATCAAGAGGTTCGGGCATTCCATTGCCATAGGGAAGGGTTCTACGTTTTTGCTCTTCGCTCATTCCTTCCCAAGTTTTCCCTCCGTCATTTGTACGTAACAATGTTCCTAATCCACCGACGATCCAGCCCTCTTTTTCATTGATAAAGAACATACCATCAAAGGTAGATGCTATATCGCTTGGTTGGAGTTGCCATGTTTTTCCGCCATCTCTTGTGTGAAATATATTTCCTTTTCCACTGACCAGCCAACCTACATTTTCGTTGATAAATTTTACCTCTGTGAACGGATCATCTACACCAGATTTAAGAGGATGCCATGTTTTTCCGCCATCTTCGGTCTTAAAAATCGCTCCACCATCACCTGACACCCAGCCTAATTGTGCATTAACAAAACAAACAGAGAAAAGCCATTTTTGCGTGCCGATCGGTTGTGTTTTCCATGTTTGTCCGCCGTCATTTGTGTTGAGAACTAATCCATCAGCCCCAACAGCCCAGCCATTTTGTGTATCAATAAAAAAGAGCTTATGTATCTCTTTTTTTGTATTAGATTTTTGTATATTCCAATTTTTTCCACCATCACTGGTATGGATTATGGCACCATCCTTGCCTACCGCCCAACCATTTTGTTTATCAACAAAGATCAGATCATTGAAGTCAATAGCCAGCCCCGGTTGGCGAACTATAACCCATGATCTTTCCTGAGCATTAGCTAATAAAGGAATTAAAATCAATAAAAAAATCAAAATCAATTTACGAATCATAAATCAAACTCCCACTTTCATTTTAGCTTTTTAATATTTCCCCATGTTGAGATAATTCTATTTAATGGACTAACATTAGTCGCATTTTCTTTTATCTCATCAGTAGGGACACCTTCAAAGAATCTCATATCATCAAACCAAAAATCAATATCCGAAAGACCAACCAAAAATCCAATCCAAGAATCGCCCTGAACATCTTTTGGCGATTTAAAAGTATAGATATATTCTTTCCAATCAGTGCTATCTAATATAGTAGTTTCAAAATATACTAATTGAGGAATGATACTTACTGTTTGAATAGTTATATCAATTTCTTTTTCTGTCCCTTCTTTTTGATCAAGTTTTGCCCAAAAGGCGATGGTATAAACCTTGTCCTTTTCAATTGTAATATCTCGGTAATAAGCCTTCACATTATGCGAATTAGCAGAAGGCTTAGTTTGAATGATTTTGGCGCTTTTTTTGCTGTTATGTGCAGTTGCATCATCAACTATAAGGCGATACTCGCCTGTCAAGTCACAACCTCAACCACCTGTTTGTAAAACCCAATTTAAAGGGGCTTCCCCAACTTTATCATTTTCAAATGAGCCGTTAGATATCTGGTTTTCGCCTTTCTGAAAAGCTAATACCTCATAAACAGATATATTGCTAACGATTAATAGTGCAATAATAGCTATTGATATATATTTCCTCATAAGTAATTTCTCCACAGCAATATAAAAGAATTAATTGGAATGTTAAAAACAAGATATGATAATATGATATTATAGGAATTGAATATTGGCAAGAAAAAAATATGGTAAGAAAGTGTTGACCACTCTTTTGAAAAATATTTGAGTGGTCAACAGAGGTTAGTCTACGCTAATTCCGGTCCCTCCACCTTCTTTAACACCGATGGCGAGTTCTTCAATACCAGCTCTTTTTGCACGTTCCATAGCGTCAATAACATATCCATGCAAAGCTAATCTGTCAGCTTTAATGATTAGAGTTTCTATGTTTTTCTTATTTTTAGCTAGGAAGATCTCCAGATCATCATAGCCGTTCATCATATTATCATCTACTGACATTAGACCTTCACGACCTATATAAAGATTAAATCTTTTCATAGGAAAGGCATGTCTAGTTAAAGAATCTGGTAATTCCACGGGGAAACGAGGTGGAACACGGGTCTGTGAAGCGACCATAAAGAATATAAGTAATAAGAACACGCAGTCAATCATAGGAGCCATCATAAGCTCCATAGCGCTTCTCTTTGATTTTTTAAATTTCAAGAAGTCCACCTCCCCTAAATTGATTCTCTAGCGACCATAGCGAATCCGATCTTTTTAATATCGGCACGTTTTGCAAGGTCCATTATTGTCACAATTTGCTCATGATAGACGCTTCTGCCTGATTGTATAATCAACATATCCTTTTGCTTTAATGTAGCTCCCTGAAATGCACTTAGGAGTCTATCCATAGATATAACGTTATCATTAAGCACCATAACACCTACAGAAGTTCCTGGTTCAGGGTCGCTAATTCTAAGCACAAGATTTTCAGGTTTAGACGCACTTTGTGGCAATCCGGGCGGAGGTAATTTAACACGAATACCTGGGATCGGTGCAAATGATGTAGCAACCATAAAGAATATCAATAACAAGAAGACACAATCAATTAATGGTGTCATATTAAGTTGCGGCATCTCTCTTTTTCGCTGTATTTCTTTCAAAGGATTTCACCCCCCCAATAAGGTCTACTTTATTGGAACCTAATGATCAACCGAATTAAGTGAAACATATAATTTTTAATAATTAATCTGGTTAATCACTAGGTTTTTTACATAGTCATACTTTTTATATTGAATAATCCGAAACAAATACATAAATAATTGTAAAAACCTTTAATCTATATTACTTTTGAGAAGGTCTTTCAACTACTAATGTATTAACGATGTCAGTAGCTACTTGCTGAATTTCCAAGATTGATCTATCAATAACACTTAAGAAATACTGATATACAATCATAACGGGAATAGCGATAGCAAGTCCTATAACTGTTGTCAACAATGCTTCGGAAATACCTCCAGCGAGGAGTTGTGGGTCACCATTACCTTTTAACGCGATAACCGTGAATGCACGAACCATACCAGTAACTGTTCCAAACAAGCCCCACATTGGTGCAGTCTGATAAACAGTGGCAAGGACGACCATATTCTTTTCATACAGAGGAATTTCCATCAACGAAGCTTCATCAACAGCCTCAGTGATGTCATCCTTCGTCACCGCTTTTTCTTCAATAACACGTTGACTGTATCGCAATAAGCCAGCTTTAACAACGTTGGCGAGCGGTCCACCAGCTTCTTCACATATAGACACCGCTTCCATAACATTACCAGCACGGAGGGCATCGGTAACTCTTTGAACAAATTGTTCTACCTTGATCTTTGGCTTTAATCTATAAAGAGAGATTGCTCTTTCAATAATATAGGTCAAGCCGACAATAGATGTAAGCAAAAGGGGCCAACGGATTGGACCAGTTTTCCAGAAGTAGCTTATAATTGTGTCAGTTTTATATAACCTGACATCATGGAACGTTTCACCACCAGCGGTAACAGTGACGTAATCAGTGTTTGAGTCATATTCTTTCTTAGTAACGGTAACAGCATATTCACCTGGTGGTAAATTAGCAACTTCATAGTTTCCTGCGGAGTCGCTTGTAACTGTGCGTTTTCCGCCTTCTGCTGCCAAAAGTAATTCACTTTCAACAGTGATCTCTGCACCTTCAAGGTTATTTGCTCTCGGTGTCTGAGTATCAGTAACTTTACCTTTAATAACTCCCATAGTTGGAGCAGCACCCATGCCAGGAGCACCCGTAGGAGCGGCAGTAGGAGCGCCAGCTGGTGGTGGAGCTTCCTGTGAAAAAACATAGAAGCATAATATAACCAAGATCAAATTAGCAATCAAGAAAAACCCTAACTTCTTCATCTGCTTCCTCCTTATTTAATAAGCATAGTTGAAGAACCAAGATAAAAGTGGAAAACGAGAAATGGTAAATATCCCCATCCTTTAATTTACCTAATCTGTTTCAAGCAGATACTAACTGCCCAACAGCTAATAACGGGAAAACTCTCCTCGTTATTTTATATGTCCACAAAATCTATTAAAGACCTCCTTTGTTAGCTATTATCAAATCTCATATTAAAATTTGATAATACAGCATCTTGCAAAGAGGGCATTAAAGCCCTCCAATATTGAATAATTTATCTGGATACCTTTTGTTGTGCAGCCTTAAAAGCGAGAAGTTGATTTCTTCTGCCTTTGGCATATTCAACAGCGGAAACAACATTGTCAGAGTATGGAACAATAGGATTACCCTTTGCATCAGTATATTTCTTCAACAACCTGCCATAAGCGTTGATCGCATTATCCCATTGTTCAAGTGCTTCATAACATATACCAAGTTGGACATACGATAGATCGGCAATATCCGTATTCGGATAATTAGCTATAATATCGTTCAGAATTTGTATTGCTCTGGGGGCATTGGCTTTTTTCTTTTCGGCATCCGTCCCTTCGGTTGGCACAAGACTCAAAGCGGTCTGATATGGTCCCTGAACAATCAATTCCTCTGTTTCTTTTATATAACTTTCTAATGATTCTTTTGTCTTTGCCTCTATGCCTGGGACCTGAAGCCCACGTTTATAATATGTCACTGCTTGTTTAAGCAAGTTATTTCTTTGAGTTTCATTCAATCCTGGCGCAGTAGCTTGATTATAATAGCTATTGCCGACAGCCTCAAATGCTACTGCCGCATACTTGCTATTTGGATATTTGTCAGCCAACTGCTTATAAACATCGTTCATATTATCTAACTCTCTATTATCAGAGAGAAGATCAGCGATATAAGCGTAGCAAGAAGCAGCGCCGTAAAGGGCATCAGGTGCATACTCACTATTTGGCCATCTGGTAGCTACAGCTTTATAAGCGGCAACAGCCTTACGATAGGCATCAGCTGCCTTTTGTCTTTGTTTATCAACAGTGTAACCGCCACCAACAGTGAAATATGCCTCACCTGCTTGGAACTGAGCGACTGGTGCATCTTTATGGTTTGGAAATTCTCTTGCAAATCGCTCAAAGTATTGAGCTGCTTTCTCAAATCCAGCTAAATCAGCTTTCAACCTTGCCATTTCATAGGTTGTATAAGATAAAAGCTGAAGAATGCTGGAATAATATTCATGTTTAGGAAATTCCTTAATAAACTGCTCTGCATACTTAGCAGCTTCCGCATAGTTATCATATCCACCTAAATTATATGTCAAATAAGTAGCGTTGTATAGAGAAGATGCAACACCACTCTTCAATTCGTCGGACAATTCACTGATTGGTTGGGCAATTTCGGCAACTCTGGCAAACTCAACAGCTGCCTGTTTAGAAATTTCTGCATTTGGTTTACCTGAGCTAGCCAAGCTATCTGCTCTTCTACCAAGAAGATTAGCCAATTGCTGTTGTGCGATTATCTTATCCTCTTTTGTGCCACTGGCAAGTGCTTTGTCTCTGACCTTTTTAGCTTCGTTGACAGCATCGTCAAATTTGCCCAATGTCATCAAAAGATCGGGAATCCTGATATTTGCATCAGTAACCATCAGTTGAACATTACTATCATCGTATGAAGAGAATCTTGTCACTAACTCGTTTAAGGCGTTTAGAGCTTTTTCATCGTCTTTTAGGGAGTTAATATACAGAATGCCCTCATAATATAATGACTGTGCTGTAAGAAGATCGGAACCATTGGCTTCCTGAACTTTGTCATAAGCTTCTGCTGCTTTCTGATAATTAGACATATTCTCTTCGTAGAGTCTCGCTAACCAGAAGTATATATCCGCTTTTTCTGCTGGTGTAGTTAATGCGTTTGCCAAATAAAGATATTGTTTTTCAGCATCTTCATATTGCTTAATAGTGGTATATGCGCGGGCAAGTTCTCTACGAGCAGCAAGCACCATCTGTTTTACGTTTTCGTTTTCTACGCCTTCGCCTGTTTGGACAACTTGCTCCATAGCTGTAATTAATTCAGCGGTATTATTAGCTTTTCCATAGGCTAAACCAAGCGTATAATATAACCCCGTCTTAACTTCTGGTGTAAGATCAGGAACTTCAAGACCTAATTTTGCATTTTCTATGGCTTTTGCAGGATCATCTTTCCAATAAGCAGAAGCAGCTATCTGATAATACGCGGGTCCAGTAAATTTGCCGGGGAATTTCTGCAACAATGTCTCATATTCGGTTATAGCTTCGTCGTAACGTTTATCAGCAAACAGAAGCATCGCTATTCTCATCTGGGCAGCAGCTCTTCCATCCTCGTCACCAACTGGATTATTCACAATTTTGCGTAATTCAGTGATCAACTCATCAGTGGACATACCTGCTTCCATCTTTTGCATAGCGTCAACTTTACGTCTTCTAGCCATATCAAGCGCTTCATCTATACGTGTAATTTTACTATCCGCATATTTGGCTTCCATTTCATTAGCAGTATTAACGACCATGTTGTAATCGCCAAGCTGATCGTAGGCAGCTAACATTCCGACATACGCCCATGGTGCAGTATCAGAATCTGGATATTTTTCAATAACGCTTCGGAATGCTGCTATGGCGTTATTCATATTCTCGGGAGTCTTTGGATCCATCTCGTAATAGGAAGACCCGACGTAATACATCGCAGTTGGGATAAATTCGCTTTGTGGGTATTCCTGAATGATCTTTTGATATTCAGCCAAAGCCTCTTGATGCTTTCCAGCCTTTGTTAGACTACTGGCAAGCTCTATTGCAGCACGAGAACGCCAATCCTGAGATTGACTTTTATCATTGACGATCTCTCGGTACATCTGCATCGCCTTATCAGGGTCTCCTGCGTCAACGTAAGCCTGTGCCTTCAAAAATACTGCTCTGCCATATTCAGGGCTGTTTTTAGGCACCATATTGAGCGTTGCGATTGCCTTGTTTGTATCTTTTAACTTGGAATATACGATACCTAAGTTTATGATACCGTTTATGATATAGTCAGTTCTATTTTCAAAATCCTTGCTTTTGTCAAAGTTTCTTTCAAACTTATCTAACAGTTTCTCATAGGCATCAGCCGATGCTTTCAACAATGACTCGTCAAAGTTTTTCCTTTCTGCTTCTGTATAATAAGCGACACCAGCTTGGAAGAGGCTTCTTGCCTTAAATGGATAAAACTTTGGCAGATCGGAGTAATCGGAATCCACAAGCAAAAATTCCTTAGCTGCCTGAATATAATTATTTGACTCATACCTTATGTCACCAAGCCTCATTTGAATTTCCGCAGCTGCTATATCATAAACCTGATCTTTTTTATATTTGTTTATATAATCATTACCAATTTGTTCAACCTCGTCATATCGTTTTAGATCGCCCAAAGCCCAAAGTTTCTCGTATATCGCGTCCTTGACAATCGGCGAATCGGGATAATTGTTTATGACCTTGTCATACCATTCCAACGCAACCTCTTTGTTACCCAATTGATAATGACATTGACCGATTTTGAATATTGATTCTGCAACATGAGGACCATTGGGGTCTTTTTCAAGAACCTCGCTATAAGCCTGAAGGGCATTTTGATAATCTTTAAGAGCCCAATAGCTTTCGGCAATATAAAAACGTGCCTCAGGTATATTAGTATCTGACGGATACGTCTCTATTAACTTTTTATATGCAGCGATGGCTTGTTGATAATCTTCTGCACTGAAATAGTTATTGCCTATTTCAAATTGGATCTGACCTTTTGTTATATCGTCTTTTGCGTTTTGGATAGCTAATTCATAGTTTCTTGCTGCAGCGTCATATTCCTTTAATTTTGAATGAATAACGCCCATATCAAAATATGCAGCAGTTATAAACTTATCGGTAGGATAGTTGTCAACGAACTGTGTATAAGCTACCAAAGCCTCTTGATTTCTTCCCATACGAAGTAGAGAAAGTGCATTATAATATGTAGCTTGAGCCTGTAATTCTTGGTCTGGCGATTTCACTTTCTCAAATTCAAGGTGTGCCTGATCATAGTTATTTTCGTTGAAGAAGCAGTCTGCAATAAAATATTGGGAGTCATCAACAAATTGGCTATTTGGGAACATTTTAATAACCATTCTAAATGCTTCACGTGCAGATTCAAACTGCTTCAATTTAACATAGAGCCTACCTAATGTATAATAGGCGTTTTCAAGGAACCTGCTGTCAGGATAGTCATTGACTAATTCCCTGAATTTTGGCTCTGCTTCCTCATATCTTTCTAATTCATATAAGTTGACTGCCCATAAAAATATAACCCCTTCTTTAACTTTATTAGATTTAGTTTGTGAGTAAATATCTGGACAGAGCTTTAAAGATTCTTCATATTTGCTAGCATCACCCAATTGCTTGCCAAGTTCATGATAGGCAGTGGCAATCTTAAATTTGGCTAAGGAATCAAAATCCTCGTCAATAACTTTTGTATTGGCGCCGAATTTCTTTCCTTCTTGTATTGCCAAGTTATATTTGTCTATTGCTTCTTGATACTTCTTCTCCTGATAGGCTTTTTCTGCTTCTTCATAAATGTTTTTAACGTTAACACTGCTTCCCCCGGGCATGAAGAAAGTCCCTATCAGAAACAATCCAGCCAGAATTGCTACGATCTTAAGTTTCATCCTTACACATCCCCTTCCGCTTTGGAGGCATATAAAAAGACAAAATCAGACTATAAAATAAACCCTATCTTATAGCACTTTATCTTATAGCACTTTTGATTAATATATGCTCCTTATCGGTTTACCACACCAAAATCCCAAAACCATATCAATAACACTCAAATAGGATACGCATAAAGCTTAATTTGTATAAGCAATTTGCGTAACTTTTTAAAGACTTTTCCCAAACTTGCCTCTATAATGATATTCAAATGATGATAAATAATAAGTGCAAAATAATTTATTATCAGGCAATATTCAATTTAGAAAAAGCCTTTTAATATTTAATAATATCTTTATCTGTCAATAATGGAATAAAGGGCTTTTTGCCCCCTATTCCATATTTGAGGGATTTTTAGAATCCCATTAATGCACGAACATAAGTTTCGTTACTTGTGGTCTTTGGTTTCTTTTTGCCTGTATAGAGAATTACAGGTAGTATAGTAGTCTTTTTATATCCTACTAGAATACGGATATTGAAACCTAACCATTCACCTTGGTTGATCGCTTGTAAAGCCCAAATTCTCTTTTTCTGATCTGCTTTCCATTGGATCGGGGTTTTAACATCCTCTCCCCAAGGTTTCAGGAATTTGAGCTTGTAATTTTCGTCCATATTCAGCAATCTTCTATATTGGAAACCACCGAGGATATTAAGACTTGGTGTAAACACATAGTCAAGTCTTATCAATCCGATAGTTTCACGGGTATTTTGGTTAAATCTCAGATATTCTTCACTCTGATAATCGGTTGGCGATACTTGAGTTGGGTCCAAAGGACGCTCTGCCCATTTTCTATCCCAGTCTCTTTCAAAAACCCATTTAATCATCGGAGTTAATGTCAAGTTCTCAGCAAATACTCTAATACCAGGGAGCTTACCAATAGGCAATTCGTAACTTGATTTGATGATAAATGTGTTAAATTTAACGGTTGCATCTTTATATCGCCTTGGAATCCAGTTAGCCTGATCAAAAGCCAAAACAGGGTCCATACCGTTGAAAGGATATTCTCTTGCATCTCCACTAGCTCTGAGCTGTTGGTCTTCAAGCATGAAGTCAATGGCTTCATCCACCTTAGTTGATGGGTCATCCTTACGGATTTTGTCCTCATCTTTCGGTGAATAGTGTTTTTCAAAGCTTAATAAATACTTAGTTATTAACTTGAGCCTTGGAATACCAGTATAAGTAAGCTGAAGTGTCGTAGTATTATACATGGCATCATAAAAGTCAAGTTCATCTCTGACTTCTGTTGCCTCAACTTCGCCAACACGGAGTGTAATAGCATAGTCAATTATATCATCTTTAACTCTTACCAAACGGTTCTGGAACAGCAACGTTCCAAAGTCTGGAATGTCGCGCTCATAGTTAATTTGGAAATACTTGCTATTATTTCTGCGAGCACTTGATACCTGCTTTTCATTCAACCAGCCAAGCTTCATAGTCATATTCGCTAATATATCATAACTTCCTGCTATATGATAACCTTTGACATCAGCGCCGTATTTATAATCTGGATCATAATCGTCTTCCAAATTATCAAGAACTCTGTTATTGTTAAGGTCTTCTGTTTGTTCAAATATTGGGGGATCAGCTTCAAAGATCAAGAAGTCTTCTTGATAGTCCAGAATACCGTTTAGGTCTCTGTCATCAGCTCTCGGCAAAACACCGTCGTAGTCATCACTATCTGGAAAGTCGTCGTCGTCATCATCATCTTCAACAAGCTGATAGTTTCCTGAATCAAATGGATCTGAATCAGTTGTTTCTGATGTTCTTGGGATTTTATATGTTTCATCTCTGTCGGTATTAGCGCCAAATCCAGCATAGGTAGTTGTCCAACCTGGATCTACATGGAAATAAGACTCTTCAAGGAAGAACTTTCCAAAACGTTGTTTTAGATTTATGAAATAGGCTTTATCTGTTGTGCTTTTAAAGTCTTTATCTTTCTCATATTTCCATGTGTATTGAGATTCAAATCTATGACCATCAATTTCTGAGAAAGTCCTCGCAGTTGGGTCATCGGGGTTATCGGCTTTCCTCTGAGAATAGTCTATTTTATCTTTTGAGACTGTTGGATACTGCTTATATTTTGGGTTAAGTGCATATTGTGCTTGGATATATCCAATATACGGGATAGTTCCTTCAATATCTACTCCCCAAAGAGCAGCACCTCTTGCAGCACCATATTCATATTTGATGATCTTGGCTTTCTTATTCTCATCTGGATCATTCCCTGGCGCCTCTATGACATCTCTATATGGCATATCAATAACGCCTGTTTCTGTCATAGGCCACAATCCGCCTGCATCGCCTTTGTTCTTTGAGCTATATCCCAAAACCTCAATCCAATAGTCACCTTTTACCTTCATCTCTATGACTATTGACTCT
This sequence comes from Candidatus Poribacteria bacterium, assembly GCA_011334435.1. GTDB lineage: Bacteria > Poribacteria > DTPJ01 > DTPJ01 > DTPJ01 > DTPJ01. The sequence continues at coordinate 13,600 of DTPJ01000366.1, forward strand.
ACGGTTCTTGGATCAATCTTCTCTTTTGTAAGATCAAAGACACATTGGAAAGAATCAAATCCGTTTGCTGCCCAATATTCTCCGCTCGCGTCTGCTTCTCCACCTTTGCTATATGGGTTTTCCTCTGGGATCAATGTCCTTGTGAAATCGTTTTGACCTTTTTCATACGTTTCTGTGTTAAACGTTTTGCTTTCGGGATCATAGGTCTTAACGATAAAATTCACATAAGCGACTTTCGCACCATCGGGGTCTCCACCTGTTGCAGACTTCATATAATCTTCTGGTGAGTTATCTCTAAATGTCAAAACGATTTGCTCTGGTGGGGTATTTGGGACTGTTCCTGTCCATGGATTATCTACACGTTGAGGATGTTCTTTATGAAGGTTGATATAGGTAAAACCGACCCTGAGAATGTCACCGATCATGCCCTGTCCTCTAAAACCGACTAATCTCTTGTTTTCAAGGAAGGTATCGGAATTTCTACGCCCAATTGTAGGGGCAAGCGAACCAGCAGCACCGACTTCTGCTGCATAAACTGGGTTAGATATACGAGAATTCAATATGCTAAATAGATGCTTGTTAGATTGGAATGACAAATCCCATCTGAAACCATCAAATTCTGTCTTATGCATAATATAAGACATAGGAAATAGGGTTTTGTCTTTAATTGTTAAATGGTCACCTATTGCGAATTCAGTATGTCTTCCACGATAGGTTTCTTCTGTAAGCACAGTACGGTCTAACTGACTGACATATCTAACACTGTCTAATTGACCAGTTCGACCTAATACAAGATTACCAGCGGCATCAAATTGCTTTTCCTCAATATACTGATGAACTTCGTTTCCTTCCAGCAATTCTCTACCAAATAGATCATAGAAGAAGAATGGTTCCTCTTCCAATTGGAATCGGTCAGAGAATTTATCTTCCGCCGTCAACTGCGGCAAAAGCGGTTGCGAAGGTCCCCCCGTGCCAATAGATGCACAACCGCCTAAAAATAATGATGATACCGCTAATATAACCGCAAGGGTAAAGGACCAAAAACAGGCTCGTAAAAACTTCATTGTTTAGCCTCCTTGAATAGAATTAAGGGAACGACCTCCTCTCAAAAACCGTAAACTATCTTACTTAAATCATGGTCTCAGGTTTTTGATTGCCAGACAAAACTTAATAAACCTCATAAATATTACACAATATTTAATACCACCCCGTTTGTCCTTTAATCAATAGGCATTAGCTTGTCTGGTTATCAACTCCTCAAATTCTGCTCTCTGCCAGCTCTTATGTTTTAATAAACTTAGCCTTATAAAAGGCGGAGATTTACATAAAGACAAAAGAACACGTTAACTCCACATCACCTCAAACTCTTTTCGCTAATTCAAACGACATCCGCCTATGTCTCTGATCAGCGAACCATTAAATTGTTACAACCAAATTGTTAAATGCCTAACAATGCCTTAAACAAAAAACTAATGAACGTTTTATATATTAAATAGAGAACACCTCTAATTTCTTTCTAAACATTTTTCATAAGATAGCATTTTTGTTTTATCATGTCAAGTGCTTTTTTAAAAATGGCAAAAAAATTTGATATTTTATGTAAACTTTTTAATAGTTGAAACGTTATAAAAAATTATAAGCCTATATATTACTAACTTATCAAGCTAAAAAATGTCAACAGCTAATTTTTTCAAAATAATCTATCAAAAATGCCATTGATAAGCCAACAGCTAATCCCACTATACCCGCAATTACCATAATAAACTTAATTCTAGGGCTTATAGGACGGCTTACAGGTTGAGCTAAATCTATTATTTCAATACCACCTTTTACTTTTGATATGTTCTCGCTACTTTGCAAATTTGCTATCTCTGATTCAATCTTTTTCGTCAACAAATTCTTGTAAATATCTAATTTATATCCTATTTCTCTGTTCATCTTATCAAGATTATATTGATTTTCTGGCATTTCAGAGAAGATTCTCTCTTTTTCTGCATTAAGTTGTTTGATTAACTTATCAGTAGAATCAATACTAACGGAGTATGCAAGAATATTAAGTTCAGATTCTATGATTTGTCTTGCTAATGACTCATAAGTGGGATTGCGTGACTCTGTCTTCGATGATACGTTCATTAACTCTAATCCGAGGCTTTTCATCTTATCGTTGAGTTGATCGATCTGAGATTGAATTGATTCTATTTTGGGATTTTTACTGCCAAGCCCAGATTCAGATTTGGCTTCTATAAGCTTTAAGTTTAGATCAGCTTGATCAGTTCTATATTTATTCCATAGTGCATCTTGAGATAATGTCCTTGAATACTCTATAAATTCTGGCTCTTTACTAATCCGAGATTTTAGATCAGCGAGTTTCTTTTGTTCTGCTTCAAGCCGAAACTCATTTGTCTCCTTAATTTCAATTAAATTTTTTAGCCGATTGAATATATAATCCGCATATAAAGACCATGTGATAGCATCACCTTTATTCTTCAAAAAATTCCTAATATCCTTGTCTGAATTTTCCAATTGTGATTCAACGTCTTTTACTTTTTCGTCTATAAAATTTTGCTGATGGTCGATCTCTGAGGCTGTTTTTTCCTGCCTTTGATTCTGCATAACAACTATCAACTCATTGACAATATTTGCAGCACGTTGAGACCCGCCTTCGTCTCTCCTCATCTTAACACTAACTTCAATCATCTTCGTGTCAGGAACAATCTTTGCACTTATTTTTGGGGCTAAGAATTCGGGAGATAAATCTTTATATGTATCCAAAGAGCGAACCTTCAAGTTCCGAATTACATTATTTAACAGTGAATTACTTACAAATCGCCTACATATAGTTTCCATAGAGACTTGATCAGTCCCTCGCGAAATAAGCCCCTGCATTATTCCATTTAACCCCGAAGGACTTGTCGCTTGCTGAATTTCTATCGTCGCAGTAGCTTCATATACCCTAGGCATATATAAAGCTACTATGAGTGCAGAACCGAAGATCAGAAGGAAGCTTATAATTACCACAAAATCATGTTTGCGTATAATTAAAAGGTAATCACGAAGATGGACGTCTCTTTCCACAGAATGTCCTCACATTATGGAGTAGTTACATTTCTTATAACAGCGTATAATGTGCTTATTAATAAAACAACAGTATAAATGACATTCCAGTTTATATTAAAGCGACTTTCAGGAACAATAACAGTGTCACCAGCACTAACTTTTTTGTCCAAATATTTGCTTGGGTTTTTCCACAGATTAGAAGCATTAACCGTTATTTCTTGTCCAGTAGATTTTACAATTCTTATTCGTTTTAAGTCCGCCCCTGCTTTTATTCTAGCTAAAGCTAAAACCTCTGTTATCGTGATTTCACCATCTATTTTAAATTGCCCTTGATTCTCAACATTGCCTAAAACAGTTATATTACCCCTTTCATGGACAATTACACTATCACCAGGTTTCACTTTAAATTCGTCATCAGGTTCTTTTGATAGAGAAGTTCTTTCCCATAAATTTGTAACATCAACAGACTTTACGATGCCATTTGAGATTATTGATATATTTCTAAGATCTGCTGAATTTTCTAACGCCCCACCTGCAAGTGCTATTGCCTCTATAATAGTAATGTCAGATTTCACTGAATATTTGCCGGGCTTATGGACATGACCTATTATATTTATTTGATCATCTTTAATGGATGATGGTATCAAAAGCACATCACCGTTTTCTAGCGTATATTTATCTTTCAGTACTTCTAAAATTGTGTTTTCTAATGGTGGGAATTTCAGGAATTCAAGATTTACTCGGATAATATTATTCTGTCCCTTTATTATAATGGCATTAGCAAGATCAGCTGTTTCTTTATAACCTCCAGCTGATGCAAGTGCTTGAATAACAGTTATAGGTTTTATGATCTTTTTTATTCCCGGTTCTATTACATCTCCTATTACATATACATCTTGACGTGATTCTTTAAGTTGAACGGTTACCTGTGCCTTATCATAATATCCAATATCTAATAGCTTGTCTTTTATTGATTGGGCAAGCTGAGCAACAGTCAATCCCTCTGCTTTAACATCACCTACAATATCATAAGTGATCATACCATCAGGACGAACTATAACAGAGGCTGTTAGCTCTTTTTCATGTCCTACAATAGTTATGAGAAGTTGATCTCCGTATCCTATAACATATTCCTGACGACCTACCCCATTATCACCAGCAATAGCCATTGATACCAAAGAAACTAAAAATGAAA
>DTPJ01000647.1 GCA_011334435.1 Candidatus Poribacteria bacterium
AAAAGCACTAATAAGAGGAGTAAGAGCTCCTACAGCCAAACCCATCCATTGACCAAGGACCAAACCCGCAAGAAGAGTAGTAAAGTGTAAAGGCAAAAGAATACTTCCTAATTGTGTTCCACCAACAGAATGAAAAATTAGCGATAGGGCAATGCCTATTGCTATAAACAAACCACCTAACACAATAGTTTTTATATTACTCATTGATTTTTGGGAGCACATCATGTGGGAGCACATCATGTATATGAGGTATTATATACGTAGAGGATGTGCTCCTCCGAAACCTCCTTTCCTTATTGATATTTTCCTCTACGCTCTTAATTGGTATCAAACCATCTTCCTTTGCTTGTTTTTCAGAAAGACTTGGCATTACTAAGATATAGAATCTTTCTGCCATCAAAGCGTCATGAAATGCCTTGTATCCACCAATTGTATAATGTTCTCTCAATGCTATTTCTCTTTCTTTATTATTTTTGTGGTCTGTAAACATATAGTAAAAATAATCATTTCCCATACCTTCTCTACTTTGGGTAAGCAGCACTATCCTCTCTTTCCATTTAATTATTTTTATATTTATATCAAATAATAATTCTTTTTAATCATTTGACTCTTCTTATTCCGAGGCTGCGGTATTATACGTAGGGAAGAGTAGAACCTGCATAAGGAATAACAAGCACTTCAGCATCTTTACCATGTTTTAATAATGCACTATTCAATGCCTCTGTTACAGAAAGTGCAGGTATTAGAAAAATGCTTTCTACGGTTGCTCTGTCAAGACTAGAAACAAGGTATATTTCAGCCCTTTTTAAAACTTTGCAGACTCCGGCTGCTTTATGGCCCCCTAATACAAAGTTTTCCTGTATCCATTTGAGAGGTTGATCAGGCGATTCGGCCTTTTCCATCCAGCTTTCAAAAGTAGATTCGCCAAATCCTTCACGACATTCGGCCACAAGTATTATGCTTCCGTTGTCTTTAACAGCATGACTAGCGTTATCTAAAGCCTTTTGTGCTTGATAAAGATTAATGTCTTTTGGATAGCCACCAGCAGATGCTATTACTATATCGCCCTTTTTTTCTATCTTCCTTTTATACATCTTGTCAATATACTCTACTCCTTCTCGATGGGCCTTTATTGGATCTCCAGCAACCACTTTTACTATTTCTTTATTGCTATTTAATACTGCATTTACAATGAAATCGACTCCTACAAGCTTGCCTGCCTCTTCAATATCTTCTCGGACTGGATTACCATTGATCCTTCCAGCAACCGCTCCTGGCATTACCATCATAGAATGATTTGTCTCTATTGTTCTTTTACTGCAGACACCAGGTAGAAGTGCTTTATGTCCCCCACTATAACCGGCAAACCAGTGAAGCTCTATATTTCCTGTTGCAATGAGAAAATCTGCCTCAGCTACAGGTCTGTAGACTTCTACGGGCGTTCCTCTTGTTGTGGTCCCAATATATATACAATCATTAATATCGTGGTTTATACACTTTACTTTATTGTATACAGAATCCCCTACCAATTTTCTCTTTTCTTCCTCGGTCAGTTTTCTATGGAATCCAAGACCGAAGATAATTATAATATCCTCATATGATACCCCAGATTCTATGAGTTCTTCAATAATAGGGGGAATTAATATATGAGAAGGTACTGGTCTTGTATTATCACTTACAAGTATCACTGCATTCTTTGCCTTCTTTTCCTTAATCATTTGCTTTAACGGAGCACTCCCAATAGGATGTTCCAAGGCATATCTAACTTCAAAAATAGGATCTCTTACTCCTGGAAGCTCCTCAGGATATAAAGTACCATAAAAATTTGACTCAGGTATGTCAACATTAACAAGAGTTTCTCCATATTTCAGTTGAACCCTATGCATAATTTTCCTCACTTTCTATGCCATATTATACTATAAAAAGAAAGATACATAAAAATCCTTTTTAGTTTGGTGATTACAAAACTATCACGGGAGTTTAATAAATTTGTTCTCAGTTAAGCATTTCGTCATATTACGTGCGTATTCGATCCTTTCTTTTGCTATAGCGAACAGCTTATCTCTACTCATAGTTTTCCTTGCTACTCCTTGCTCAATTGCCTTCATACCTACTGCTGTTGCAACCTCCGGGTAAACGTCAAATTCATCCATTGTAGGAATAAGATAATCTTCCGAGAGCCCTTTTTTCTCTGCAAATTTTGAGAGAGCCTGGGCAGCTGCGATACACATCTCGTCTGTAATTGTCGTTGCTTGGACATCCAGGACTCCGCGGAAAATACCGGGGAACCCAAGAGAGTTATTGACTTGGTTTGGGAAATCCGATCTTCCAGTTGCTACAATTCTTGCACCAGCTTCCTTTGCATCCCACGGCCAAATCTCAGGGATAGGGTTTGCACCTGCAAAAAGAATTGCATCTTTAGCCATGGTTGAAATCCATTCTTTCTTAACCGTATCTGGACCTGATTTCGAGTAGCAATACACGACATCTGCACCTTTGAAAACTTCCTCAGGACCTCCAACAATTCCCTCAGAATTTGTAATCTGGGCAAAGTGCCATTTAGCTTCAAACTCACCCTGTAAGTCTGTTCTTCCCTTGTGGAGAGTTCCTTTGCTATCTGCCATTATTATGTTTTCTGGCCTTACCCCGGCACTTATAAGCATTCTTGCAGTAGCAATGCTGGCGGCACCAGCTCCAAAAAAGCCAACCTTGATTTCTTCAATTTTTTTCCCTACAATCTTCAAAGCACTATAAAGTCCTGCAAGGTTGACGGTTGCTGTTCCTTGCTGATCATCATGCCAAACAGGTATCTTGCAGTCTTTTCTAAGCTCATCTAAAACATAGAAACACTTAGGCTGGGAGATATCCTCCAGATTAATTCCTCCAAAACTTGGAGCAATAAGTCGAACAGTTTCAATGATCTTGTCCGGATCCTTGGTATCCAGACAAAGTGGCACAGCATCTACCCCCCCAAGGTATTTGAATAGCAATGCCTTTCCTTCCATAACAGGCATTGCTGCTTCAGGACCGATATCACCAAGACCAAGAACCCTTGTTCCATCTGTTACAATAGCTATTGTATTTGCCCTATTTGTATATTCATAAGATAAATTGATATCTTCCTTTATAGCTTCACAAGGTGCAGCAACACCTGGAGTGTACCAAATAGCAAAGTCATTAACATCCCTGACGGGGCATTTAAGTGCGGTCTGTACTTTTCCCTTATAAAAGGCGTGAAGTTTCATCGCATCTTCTGCTGGCTTTTTCGCTTTTGCAATAAGTTCTTCCTTACTAAACTTCTTTTTTGCCTCCATATCTTTTTGCCTCCTGTTCTTCCTATTATTTCTTACTTTACAAGCTTTTATGAGACGGAAACTAACAAGTATCTGTCTAAATCTTGTTTTCTTTTTTAAAGGCTATTCATTTTTCATTTCGCATTTGGAATTGATCCTCCTGCATATATAAAACGATTTTGGAACTCTCTAAACTTAAAGAAATTTGAAGAACCTCCGTAACTTTTTTAAGAGGAAAACGATGTGATATTATTCTCTCTATTGGTAAGTATCTAGACCATCTCATTAGCATTCTCATGCTTGGGCCGTAACTAGTTGCTTCGTCTCCCCCTATCCCAATAATTCTGGCATTTTTCGACAGTATAAGGTGAGGATCTATATTAACTTTCCCGGCAGAAACAAAATTACCCACCTCAATGTAAAAGCCACCGTTACGCAAAAGTTGTAACCCCTGTATAAAAGCCTCTGGAGTACCTGCTGCTTCTACTACTACATCAGCACCTCGGCCATCAGTAATGTCATAGACAGACTTCTTTAAGGTATCTGCATCGGTCTTGCTTATATTAAAGGTAAAATCGGCACTTAGTTCTTTTGCAATAGAGAGTCGATAGTCTGATTTATCGATTGCAATTATATCATCTGCTCCAAGCATTCGGGCTTTTATTATATGAAGTAGTCCTATCGGCCCTGCCCCAATTACTAATACCGTATCCCCGAATCTAAAACCTTCACGATTTACAGAAGAAAATTCTTTCGCCTTGTCCAAGCCTGCTGTTACTGCCATTGGCTCCGTAAGAACAGCTAAATTAGAAGGAACTTCATCAGGTACTTTAAATAGCTTAGTGCCTGGAAGAAGATACATTATTTCTGACCAACCACCAAATAAATAAGGAGGAGATTTACAGTTTAACTGATTCCCATAATCAATGGGATCAGGGCACATATAAGGCGGAAACCCATGAGCAGAAAAATAGTCGTCTTTGCAGGAAATATTGGGTAAAACAACTACGCGATCACCTTCACGTAACACTGATCCATAAAAGTCTCTTAGTTTTTCTTCTCTCGGACCGATCTCAAGTATTCTTCCAACAATTTCGTGACCAGGAATAACAGGATATTCAATCGGTTTTCCACCATATTGAACGTTTTGCCCTAAAAAAGTATGCTTATCAGTTCCACATATTCCACACATTTCAACTTTTAGGGTAACGCAATTCTTATCAGGTGGTGTATAGGGAAATTCTCTCAATTCAATTCTCCCTGGAGACGAAATTACTGCTGCTAACACTTTGTCCATTTTAATCAACCTCACTTTAGATAAGCAGCATTCAGATACCTTTCAAATTACCTACTAATATTGGTTTATTTTCTTTAGATGATATTTTTGCACATTCTGCAACAAGATTTGCTTTATATCCGTCCTCAGCTGTAGGTAAAGGTGTTTTATTTTCAAAGATACACCTCACAAATTCATATAATTCTTCAAAATATGACTCTTCATACCTATGTTTAGTATGCATCAGAGGCCTATGAGGAGGGACATCTTGCAAGGGTTTATCTAGTAAAAGACCGTTTGCGTCTGTTAATGCAGTTGCGGTTTCCCTATCGTTTAAGATTAGGATGCTTCCCTTAGAACCAAATACTTCTAAACGTTGGTCATAACCATAAACTGATTTCATACTTCCTTCTATAACAGCAATAGCTCCGCCACTCATTTCCAGCAAAACTACTGCCGTATCGTAATCTCCGAGCTCTTTGATTCTCGGTTCCCATTTCACTGAACCAACAGCATAAACTCTTTCAACTTCTTGGCTTGTTATATATCTCACTATATCAAATTCATGAATAAATATATCGTAAAAAAGGCCTCCAGAACTTGTTAAAAAATCAACGCCATGAATTTCAGGATCTCTAGTAATATCTCGTATTATGTGTATTTCACCAATTTTATCACCTTTCACTATGTCATGAATTTTTTTATAATTATGATCGAACCTTCTATTAAAGCCTACCTGTAACTTTGTATTATTTTTTTCCACAAGTTTCAAAAGCTCTTTGGCTGATTCGAGATTATGAGTTAAAGGCTTTTCAGTGAAAATCCATCTTTTGCCACTTTTTATTGCCGAAGAAATTATTTCATAGTGTAAAACAGTTGGTACTGCAATCACAATAGCGTCTATCTCAGGGTCATCCATAACCTCTTCCCAGGAAGCTGCAACATTGGGTATGCCAAGCATTCTAGCCAAATACGAAGCTTTTTTTACATCTATATCATAAATAACCTTTAAATAAACTTCCCTCATTTTTAGAAGATTTTCGGCATGTAGCGAACCCATATTGCCCATACCTATTACTCCAAATTTTACTTTTTCCATAGCCCTACCCCCTATTTACAGAATCTCAGCAATTTTCACAGGCCTTTTTTCGTTAGCGGACTTACTAGATGCAATTGCAAGAACAGTTGCCCAAAGACCATCAAGCCCAGTAACCATAGGTTCCTTATCCTCCAGTATACAGCTTATGAAATTTTCCATTTCTGTTAGGTAGGAATCTTTATAACGTTCTCTGAAGAAGAATAATGGGTTGTCAATATGCGTTCCACTTTCGTCTCTAATAACAGCATTTGTCGGGCGCTCATTAAATACTATAACACCTCCTTTTGCACCAAATACCTCAACACGTTGGTCGTAACCATATATGGATTTCAGACTATTGTCTATTGTGCATATACTCCCGTCCTCAAAAGTTAAAATTGAAACCACTGTATCATAATCACCAATTTCACAATATTTTGGATTTATTAAGCATCTTCCAACAGTATAAACTTGTACTGGATTATTTCCTTTAAGAAATCTCGCCATATCGAAATCATGAATGGTGGTATCCATAAATATTCCTCCAGAGATTTTGGCGGCTTCAACAGAGGGTGGTTCTGGGTCTCTGGAAACAATGTTAATTGTAAAAATGTCTCCAAGTTTTCCTGTCTCAATGAATTCATGAACTTTGCTAAAATTTCTATCAAAACGTCTATTAAACCCTACTTGAAGCTTAATTCCGGCTCTTTGTACCTCGTCTAAAGCTTTCTTTATTTCAAATAAATTATAGCCAATAGGCTTTTCACAGAATACATGTTTACCAGCCTTAGCAGACTCAATAATAAATTCAGGATGGGTTCCACCAGGGGAAGATATAACTATAGCTTCGACTCGGGGGTTATGAATTAACTCAAGGGGTTCTTGAGTCACGGTATCTATTCCAAGTTTTTCTGCCCAATTTTTGATCTCATTAGCTCTGGCATCTGCAATACCAATTACTTCAGCTTTTGGTATTCTCTCAACAAGATTCTCTATATGAACTCTTCCTATACTTCCTGCCCCAATTATTCCTAAACCCAGCTTTTTCATGCTTTTAAACCTCCTCAGTCTCTATGCGTTAATTATCTGGCTGAGGTAAGTTCTAGCTTTTATAGCATATTCTAATGGAGGAGCTTTTTTGGGGTCTTGTTCTGCCTCAACAATTATCCATCCTTCATAATTGATTCTCTTTAGTTCCTTAATTATAGGTATAAAATCAATCATACCATCACCTGGTACAGTAAAAATACCAAGCTTCACTGCATCTAAAAAACTCATATCTTTTTCAATTGCTAGCTCCATAATATTTTTACGTACATCCTTAAAATGCAAATGTTTTACACGGTCTGGAAATCTTTTAATTAACTCTAGAGGATCTCCCCCTGCAAGTGTCATATGTCCAGTATCAACAAGAAGGCTCACTAAATTAGGGTCAGTCATCTCCATTAATTTTACCGTCTCCTCAAAAGTCTGCACACCTGTTCCCATATGATGATGATAGACAATTCTCATATTTTTTTCCGCAGCAATCTTACCAAGTGTATGAAGCCCTTCCACTAATTTTTTCCAGTCAGAGGAACTAAAAACAGGTCTATGGCTTAAAGGTACTTGGCTTGCTTCTCTGTCGAATATTCCTTCTTCAGCCACTACAATAACTTTGGCGCCCATCTCATAAAGGAAATCCCGATGCCTAACAAATCTGTCAACTGTCTCTTTAAGAGGTTTTGTAGTAAGATAGCAACCAAACCAAGCACTTGCAACACTCAAATGTCTTAAGTCAAGTTCTCTTTTTAAAATTTTTGGATCTCTCGGAAACTTAATTCCAACTTCGCAACCTTCATATCCAGCAAGTGCCATTTCGTCGATACACTGCTCAAAAGAGATATCTCCACCTAGTTCGTCTGGAATATCATCATTCGTCCATCCAATTGGAGAGATACCAACTTTAATTTTGCTTTCTTCGCTCATTCTAACACCTCCATTATCATATATTTTTAATATCCGAGACCTTTTACAACTTTTGCCCGGAATGCTTCTCAACTATTAATACGGGCGAGAATATTTACGCATATACTCAAGTTGCTTTAGGTAAGCTTCTACTACTTTATTATTGTTTGAGACCTCTGATATTCCTACTCTCCAGAATGACTCGTAAGATGGTGATTGTGTTCCTGGAACAATTTTTACATCAATTAAAGTAGTAGTTTTTTCTTTTTTGCTTTTCATGAGTGCATCTTTAAATTCATCAACATTTCTTACAGCGTATCCCCGGAGACCAAGTCCCTCTGCAACTTTAGCAAAGTTTATTTCAAGAAAGTCTCCATCTAAGAGATTAGTTTTTGGAGATCTTGCTCGTAGTTCATTTCCAAATCCACTTGGACTTCCATTATCCTTTTGAAGTCTATTAATGCTCTGAAATCCTAAGTTATCAAAAAGGATAATATTAATCTTTAAACCTTCCTGGATGCTAGTAATGATCTCAGAATTTAGCATAAAGAAACTTCCATCACTTACAAGTGCATATACCTCTTTGTCTGGTTCGGCCATTTTCACACCTAATGCCCCTGCAATTTCATATCCCATGCAAGAAAAGCCATATTCTAAATGATAAGTCTTCACTCCTTTACATCGCCAGAGCTTATGAAGATCTCCTGGAAGACTCCCAGCCGCAGATACTATTACATCATTTTCTGTAAGAAACTCATTTAAAACTCCTAAAGCAGTAGTTTGCATTATCTTTCCCTCAGTGCTTGAATTAAGAGTATAAAGTCTTTCGACTTCCTTATCCCATTCTCTTTTGAGTTGCTTTAAATACTCCTCTGAATAGGAAGACTTGTACTCTTTTTCCCTTAAAATTTTCCCCAATTCAAGTAATGATAATTTTATATCCCCTATAAGTGAGACAGAGTCCATTTTCATTGCATCGTATCTGCCAATATTAATATTCAATATCTTAACTTCCGAATTCTGAAACGCTGTTTTTGAAGCCGTTGTAAAATCCATGAGCCTGGTCCCTAAAGCAATTATTAAATCAGCCTCTTTTGCTAATTTATTGGCAGCAGAAGTTCCAGTTGCTCCAATGCCTCCCATATTAAGAGGGTGTTCCCAAGTTATTGCGCCCTTCCCTGCCTGAGTAAAGGCAACTGGTATGTTAAATTCTTCCGCAAAACTCTTAACTTCTTCAGTAGCCAAGGAATAAAAAACTCCTCCTCCCGCTATTATCAAAGGCTTTTTACTTTTAAGAATCAAGTCTTTTGCTCTACTAAGTTCAAAATCGTCAGGGAATTTTCTAGAAATGTGATGAACTCTTTTTTCAAAAAAGTCGACTGGAAAATCATACGCCTCCCCTTGTACATCTTGGGGAAGAGCAAGGGTAACTGCTCCCGTTTCGACAGGGTCCGTCAACACCCTCATAGCGTTTAAAGCAGCTGACATAAGCTGTTCGGGCCTCTCTATCCTATCCCAGTACTTACTTACTGCTTTAAACGCATCGTTAACCGTTAATTTGTAGTTCCATGGCATTTCAATTTGTTGGAGAACAGGATCTGGCTGCCTATCTGCAAATGTATCACCTGGAAGTAATAATACTGGTATTCTGTTTACTGTCGCTGTTGCAGCTCCGGTAACCATATTAAGAGCGCCAGGACCTATGGAACTTGTACATGCGAAAATCTCCAATCTATTTTTCTGTTTGGCATAAGCAGTAGCAGCATGAACAGCTCCTTGCTCATTATGAGCTTGAATAAACTTAAGGGACAACTCCTTCATATTTTCAAGAGCTTCGCCAATACCGAGAAGATTTCCGTGACCAAATATCCCATAAACGCCACTAACAAATTTGTGTTCTGTGCCATCAAGCTCAACATATTGCATGTCTAAAAATTTTAACAATGCTTGTGCAGTAGTTAATCGAATACTCTTTTTCACTAAATATCCCTCCTTTCAGGCCATATAAGTGCTTCTTTTTCCATAACCCATTTGTGCTCCGTAACGAAAACTGGCTCTGTGTATGGATTTCCTTCTAGATGCCTTATAACCCATATATAATACATAGCATAGCCAGGAGCAGCAACTTGCGGGTGAATGACATCATTCAATATCTTTACCGTATCTCCGTTCTCTACTTTTATCGCTTTGTCCCCTATCAAGGCAAGACCAAAACCCTGCATAGGGAAAAATCGGTAATGATATATTTCTGGTTGTGGATGGTGATGCGGAGGATAACTCGACCATTTACCTGGGTAATTTACTACCTCTCCAAGCACCATGTTTGACTTAGGTGATTTATTTTTGTCAAAAATAGTTCTCACTATTCTTGTAGCTGTTTCTTGCATTGTACCCTTTCCTCTGTATTCATTTTCAACATTATCATATAGTTCTGGCGGGAAAAATCTCTCATTTTCAGTACTTATAAGCACTATTTCAGAATCAGTTTTCGCAATTATCTTGACATTTGCATTCTTAGAAACATGAAGACATACTGGAGTCTCGTCAAAGTAAGAGTCTCTTTTTACTACTCTCTCTTCATTGTCAAAGAGCAAATTTATTTGACCTTTAAGTAATAAAAAAGCGCGCTCTTCATTATCAAAATTTGCATATTTTTGCCCTTTTTCAAGTTGTAAAATTCCAAAGTTCATCATTGTATTTTCTGACCTTTTTGCCTCAGAAATTATTTGATTATAACCGTTTTTGAGTTTCTTTGCCTTTAATAAAAACACATTTATAACCTCCTTTCTTCCGAGAGAATATCTAAACGATCTGCTAAAATTTTGACACCGTCTCTCGTATCATTTGTCCTGTTATTATATAATTCAAAACTCCAAAGCAAATTTATGTATTCTGTATTAAATACTATACTCATTTCTTTTGCAGTCTTGACTACCTTCACCCCTTCTCCTATTATTTCTATTCCAACACAATCTCCAGGTATTATGGCTGTCTCACATTTTCTCATTTTCGTCTCATCTTTTTCTGTTAACTACTTTTATAACACTATTTACTATATCGTCAGCCGTTAGATGATACCTTTTTTTAAGATATCCCATATCCCCAACCTCTCCAAACAAGTCTTGTATACCTATTCTTTCCATAGGTACAGGCTTGTTTTCAACCAAGACCTCAGCTACAGCCGAACCAAGACCATTTATTGTGTTACTGTTTTCGGCTGTGACTATTGCCTTCGTCTCTTCTGCACACTTTATAATTAAGTCCTTATCTATAGGCTTTATTGTAAACATATCAACAACTCTTGCAGATATTCCGCCTTTTTCAAGTAAATCAGCTGCTTTTAATGCTTCAGCCACCATGATTCCACTTGCAATAATAGTTACATCTTCTCCTTCCCTTAGAATTATTCCTTGTCCTATTTTGAAATTGTCCCCTGAATCATATATCTTTATGGGATTTTTTCTAAACAATCGCACATAAAATGGTCCATATGTGTAGGCTATTTGTTCAACAAGGGATTCCATCATCACGCTATCAGTTGGTTCTATAACAGTCATTGAGGGGATTGTCCTCATTATGCCTATATCTTCAAAAGACATATGAGATCCCCCATTATAAGTCGCCGCTATACCTGGATCTGTGGCTATTAATTTTACATTCAATTCCGCGTAAGCAACAGAAAGATATAGTTGATCTAAGTCTCTTCTTGCAGCGAAACACGTGAAAGTATGCGCAAAAGGAATTTTTCCAACTAATGAGAGCCCAGCTGCTACTCCTATCATGTTAGCTTCTTGAATACCGACATTTATAGCCCTATTCGGAAACCGATCTTTAAACTTATATGTATTATTTGAATGCATAAGATCCGCATCCAAGACAATTATCCTTTCATCTGTCTCTGAAAGTTTTATAAGTTTATCAATATATGCGTTTCTCATTTCCCTTTTATCAACTTGTAAATCATCTATTTTATTTATCATTATCCACCTCACTATTGAAGGGAGATTGTTCAAGCACATAAATGGCATTATCTATTTGCTCTTTGGTAAAAGTCATATGATGATTTAGTTCTACACCTTCAGCAAAAGTACAACCTTTCCCCTTTATAGTATGCATAATGATAACATGACTTTTATCTTTTACACCTTTCGCTTTTTGAATAGCACTGTAAATTTCATCTATATTATGGCCATTAATCTCTTGCACATCCCATCCAAATGCTTTCCATTTTTCTCCAAGGTTGCCAAGAGGATTTATATTATCTACATACCCATCTAATTGCTGTTTATTATAATCTACAAAAACGATCAAATTATCTAATTTAGCGTTACCTCCGAACAGTACAGCTTCCCAAACTTGACCTTCTTGGGATTCACCATCCCCTATTATCACATAGACAAAATTATTTTTGTTGTCTAATTTTAGTCCCATTGCGATACCTATCCCAACTGAAATACCCTGACCTAAAGCACCAGTTGACATATCTACACCTGGCGTAAGCATTCTGTTACAGTGACTCGGTAATCTTGTTCCACCCTTGTTCAATGTAGAAAGCCATTCTTTGGGGAAGAAGCCTTTTAGTGCAAGCGCTGCATATAGTGAAGGCCCTGCATGACCCTTTGAGAGAATTAGCCAGTCGCGGTCTTCCCAATTTGGATTTTTAGGATCTACTTTCATTACCTTACCATACAAAACCGCCAAGAGTTCCACAATGGACATCGATCCCCCTATATGACCTGAACCGATACTTCCTAATTCCTTAAGAGTCTCTATTCTTATTTCTTTGGCAAACTTTTCAAGCTCTAAAATTTCCTGTTTTCTCAACATACCTTCATCTCCACTTTAGATATGATTTTTTAAGAGCCTTAAGAAGTGGAAGTTCTATTCCAGAAAGGAACCTTATCATTGCCCCCCCAGCTGTCGAAATATAACCAAATTTAGATTCAGGATCTTTCACAAATTTTTGTGCTGCACTAACGCTATCTCCACCACCTATCACGCTGTAGCCCTTAGCATCTGCTATAGCATTCCAAATTTCTTTTGTACCTTTTTCGAATAGTTTATTTTCGTACATTCCAGGGGGGCCGTTGACAACAATAGTCTTTGCTGCCATGATTTCCTTTTTGAAGACATCTATCGTCTTGGAACCGATATCTAAGAAAAGTGCATCGTCTATTGGAAGCTCATCAATAGAACATTCGAATCTTGTGCCATTTCTTTCGTAAGCAAAGTCAACAGGATTTATAAAGTGTCGCCCATATTTCTCCATAAGTTCCTTTGCAGGTTGTAAGAAAACGTCGAGTGAGCGACCATATATGAAATTTTCTTGATTTTTCCCAAATTTTTTGCCTTGCGACATCCACAT
Organism: Candidatus Poribacteria bacterium; assembly: GCA_011334435.1. GTDB lineage: Bacteria > Poribacteria > DTPJ01 > DTPJ01 > DTPJ01 > DTPJ01. The sequence goes on from DTPJ01000647.1 coordinate 12,960, forward strand.
TATTATTCCTGTTACACCACATGTGAGAATCTTATCTGCAGACCCGCTCTCCAGTGCTCTTCTCATCATACTAAATGCATCTGATATTTTTAGTCCCCCAAGAACAAATATTGACGGTCTTTCAGGATTTTGAGTGACTTTTGCCAAAGCCTCTACCTCTGCAATTAATTGTCTACCGCCCGCAGAAGGTAATAGTTCTTCGAATGCAACCATAGACGGAGAATTCCTGTGAGCTGCAGCAAATGCTTCATTAACATAGTAATCTCCCAATGGTGCTAAGTGTCTTATCAAGTAGGTATTTAACATCTCTTCAGGTTCAAGTTTTACTACATCTTCAAAAGTAGAAACTTCCTCAGTAAGATATCTCACATTTCCTAGTAATATAGCTTCCCCACTTTTCAATGATTTTACAGCTTCCTGAGCTGCTGGACCTGCAACATCATCTATATATCTAACTTTTTTACCTAGTAGATCTGAAAGTTTCAGTGCATGCTCTTCCAAAGGGATCAAATTATGATAATCAAGAGTATCTCCTTGATGAGCTAATATAGCCACTTTTGCTCCTTTCTCGATCAATTCTCTTATTGTTGGGATACTTTTTATTATTCTATAATCGTTGGTAATTTTTTTAGTCTCTCTGTCTATCGGGGAATTTATATCCGTTCTTAAAATAACAGTTTTATTTGGAAAGTCAAAATCATCTATTGTGTGAATTCCAAGGTCAATTTCCGACATCTTTACCCTCCTAATTTTAGGTACTTATTGGTAAGACTTACTGCTTCTAGTCTGTCTATTTGCATCTCCATAGCAGCTCTTATGGCATCCATAGTTTCTGGAGTAACCACGGCTTCCTGTGGAATATTTATTGTATAAATGATTTGGTCTTCGAAAACTTTGACTGTTTCTTCAAAAACGGCTATCTCATACATATCTCCTCTTAAATTTCCAAGGTCTCTTGCATATTTGAACAATGAAGCATTACCCAAGAAGCCATCAGCAATACGCACAACTCTAATTCTTGGATGTGCTTTAAAAAGCTCTAATACTTCTTCTTCGGTAGTTTTTCTGCTCGGTGTAGCTACTATACTAACAATGTGCCCGTGAGTAACAGGAGTATGCACAAGCACGCCTGTTGCTTTAATATGCGGCATTATAAGCATAAGGTCGGTGGCTTGGTGACTTGGTACAGGATCAACTCTAAGCGCATCAGTAAGTCCTCTATGGTAATCACCCGGATCTGCTACTCGACGTATTATGGTCATGATAACATTTTTAATTCCCATTGCTCTATCCAAACAATCAACAGAGCGAATGATACCTGTTGTGTTACAAGACGTTAACTTCAAAAATTGCTTTCCTATACCTTTTTCATAGTTAGCATAACCATGGAAAAATACATCAGCAACACTATTTTTTTCACCACCCTGAAAGATCGCTTTTTTACCATATTTTTGATATAAAACCTTGTTCTTCTCGCCAACTCCTGCAGTAGTAGCATCTAAGATTACATCTACTTTTTTAATGAGATCCTCAAGAAAACCAGATATTGGTATTCCGTACTCATCAAATTTGTCTTTGTTCTCTGGAGACGCAAGGTAAAAGGAATATGGCATACCTTTCTCTTTAAGTGCAAGAATGGCCAGTGTAGGCTGGACGTCTGCCACACCAACAAGCTCCATATCTTCTTGGAGAGCCACTCCATCTGCCAATCTTTGTCCTATTGTTCCATACCCTACTACACCAACTTTTACTCGTTCCATTTTAAAAGCCTCCTTTCACTCTTAATGTTTAAATTATTTAAATTACCAAATTTATAAAGGAGAAGCGATGCTGTTTATAATGTCCTCAGGAGCTAACTTATCATCTTTCCTAAAGGTCGCTTTAAGTCGCCCATGGTCAAGTACTATAAAGCGACTAGCTACTCTAAAAACATGATAAACGTTATGTGTAACAAAAACTACGGAAATACCACTCTTGCTTAATTGTGAAATGTAGTTTAAAATTGCCTCAGTTTCTTTTACTGAAACAGCGGCTGTCGGTTCATCAAGAAGAAGCAACTTTGCTCCAAAATATACTCCTCTTCCTACTGCTACCATTTGCCTTTGCCCACCAGACAAAAATGCAACAGGAGTTTCGACAGGAGGAATATCTATCCCTAAATTTGCTAGAGCATCTTTAGAAGTAGCCTTCATATTAGATATATCCAAAAATTTCAAAATCCTCCAACCTTTATTTACTTCTTTTCCAAGAAAGAAATTTCGCCAAATTGGTAAAACATTTACTAACGCAAGATCCTGATAAACTACCCCTACGCCAGCTTGGCGTGATTCTGCAGCACTTTTCCAATGAACAGGGGTACCTTCAAATTTTATACGCCCACTGTCGGGTCGGATATAACCAGCAATAATCTTTATAAGAGTCGACTTTCCAGCACCATTATCTCCTAAGAGTCCGACAACCTCGCCCTTTTCAATCTGAAAAGAGACATTGTCTAATGCCTTAACATACCCAAAGGATTTACTTACATTTTCAATCTCAAGTAAAGCCATTTTATCCTCCTGTCAATGCAGATTTGGCTTTAACATTAAACAATCCCGCAATTATAAGGATAACCCCTATAAACGCTTGGTACCAGTATGTTGGAGCCCCTGCTAAGATCAAACCATTATATAATGAAGAAAGTGTGATAGCTCCTAGGAAAGCACCTAGAGAACTTCCGTACCCTCCTGACATTAGTGTTCCACCAATAACACATGCAGTAATTGCCTGAAGCTCTAGTTCTACTCCAAAACTTACATCAATAGAAGCAAACCTATCAAAGGCCATGAAACCTCCAAGTGCTGCGGTTAGATCTGCAATAATAAAAGCGATCGTTTTATATTTCCACGACTCAACTCCTATGGCATCAGCGGTAGCAGGGGAACCTCCACTTGCCATAAGCCTATTTCCAAACTGTGTTTTTTCGATTATCACATAAAACACAAATGTTAATACAAAGAACCACAAACTACTTAATCTAATATTCCAGTGAACCGGAAGTGGGGCATTGAATATATCCAAGAGATTTTTGCCTTCTTTTAGAAGAACAAAAAGTCCTCCCGAGATAAATAAAGCAACGCCTCTTAAAAACCATTGCATACCAAGCGTTGTTATAAAAGAGGGTATTTTACCTTTCGTTGTAATGAAGCCATTGAAAAAACCCTGAATAATTGCATATATTACTACTATTGCTAAAGAGAAAACTGTAGGGACCCGTTTCGAAGCAAGAGTCTCAAAAATTATCGGCGATAAAACATAAATAGAACCCACACTCAAGTCAAACTCCCCTCCAATCATTACTAAGTTAACACCTAGGGCAAGAATTCCTATTTCCGCACCAGTAGTAAAAATAGTCAAGAGATTACCTATGCTTATAAATAAGGGATTAAAAATTGTAAAAATGAAGAATGTCAACAATAAAAACAATAAAGCTGCGCTCTCTTTAAATCTAAAAGCTCCTCTAGTCGATTTTACCAGCTTGTTCAGCATTATTATCTCCTCCTCTTCTTGCAGGATCTTATAAAGTAATTCTTCTTAAAATAGAGCACCGGGCTTTCATATTTTAAAAGCAGCCAGTGCTCTATTCCACTAAATCTCAGATAATATCTTTATCTTGTTCCATCTTGTACTGTTATACCTGTTAAAAAACAATTATCTAAAACCATCTTTTATAGACTGTTCAACTCCTTGAACATTAGACTTATCAACAATTAATGGTCCTGTTAAGATATCATTAGGCACAATAAGGTTGTGCTCCTTATAAAAATGTAGAAGCTCGATTGCAAGATAACCTTCTAAGTATTGTTGGGTATCAACCGTGCAAAGTACTTCTCCATCTTTAATCCAATCCAATATCTGTTCAGTTAGGTCAAACCCGGTAACTGTTACCTTCCCGGTAAGATTTAATTCCTTGACTACTCCCACTGCTGGAATAGTCCCTAATGGGCCTAAAGTCATGATCAAGTCAGTCCCAGGATGAGCACCTATATATGCTTTCAAAACAGAATCACCCTGGGAAGGATTATCAGTAATGTTTATAACTTCAGGGAGTGGTAATCCATGCTCTTTAAAGACATCTTGAATTCCAGATATTCTTTGCCTTAATGAACTATTGGTAATCTCGTGATCTGCTATAACAACTCGTTTAGGTGTAAATTTCGATAAAACATACTCTGCTAACTTTCTACCACTAATATATTCATTAGCGCCTATATAAAGCAAATAGGGAATTTTTTGAGGTGCCGGTCTAGGATCCTCTGTGTCAATACAAATAACAGGTATGCCTTGAGAAATCGCACTTCTAAGTATACTATCAAGACCTTCTGGATCCGGAACTGTAACAACCAAACCGTCTGGTTTTGCTGCAACAGCACTATTTACATCGTTTATCATTTCTTGAAGAGAATATTTTGCTGGAGCCACATATGTTACATCATCCCCATACATTTTTGCAGCATCGTTAACAGCCTTTATAACAACAACCCAAAATGGATCTGATGATCCTGCATGAGAAACTACATAAAAATGATACTTCTTAGCAGAAGTTGGCTGATTAGTAGAGGCTGGCTGATTCTGAGAAGTTTTTGATGAACAGCCAGCAAACATACCCGTTAATAAAACTACTAAAAGAACGATAGTTATAATCTTTTTTTTCATGTTTTTTTAGCCTCCCTTATATACCATGTTTTGCTCAAATTGAGCAATCTTTACTAAAGACACCCTTTCTCTTTTAGCAAAGGTCTTTGAACAATTAGAGTAAGTAACCAATACATGTTTTTTAGACCAAGATCTCCTTCTCCCCAAAAGGGGTCTCCCACAAAAAGGTCTTTGAACAATTAGA
>DTPJ01000422.1 GCA_011334435.1 Candidatus Poribacteria bacterium
ATGTCTTCTAATTCGTTTTTGAATATGTCAGTTATGATTGGCAGTCCGCCAAATCTTTCAGAAATATAAGCAAAAAATAAATAAGCTAAACCGTAGTTTTCAACTTTATCTTCCCAATTTCTGAGCGAGACAATTGGGTTAGCTTGATAGGCAGATATTCTGTCTTTCACATTATAACCGAGCATATTTTCAACAAAGACTGCTAATCCTTCATTAACCCATGTAGATTCTTCTGGGTCTCTCGCCCATTGGATAAGATGCGTAAACTCGTGTGCGATAACGCTTTCTACATTTACATTTTTGGCATTCAACGATGCTGAATCTATATATAGCATATTAGCTTCGTTGCTCTTTTGTCTGATCCATCTTGGTATCTCTGCATTTTTGAACTGATCTATCGGGCTAAAATATCCAAGCAACATTACACCATTTGGTCTAACGCCATCAATTATATCAAATATAAGCAGATATATTCTTGGATCGTTACTAACTCTAAAAGGCGGAGGACCAAATTGTTTCGTTATTGCATCATATATTTTTTCAAAGGATTCAGCCAAAGAGTTCAATTTAGCTTGTTCAACTGAAAGATTTTTATCTACGAAAATATACGCTTTGTCTGTAACTAAGAGACATGAAGCGTCTAATATCTGCTGTGTATAATTAGTCATATTAAGAGTATAAAACTGCTTTGTGTCACCTATACGAAATGCGGGTTCTACATTAACAGGAGGTGCAAGATTAAAGTTTAAATCATTTTTGACCGATTTTAATATAGACATAGCTTCATCATAAAGCATAGGAGTTCCGTCTATCCAGCTTTGTGTGTATGTATAACCAAAACTATTTATATATAATGTTAAAATTAAAATAAAAAGTAAATTTTTTATGTATTTCATATTTTTTACGCCGATCCTTTGTTTTTCTGAAAAGCTGTTTTTTCATTTATCTCTTTTACTTGATAACATATTTTGATATTGTAATATTTCATAATTAGGTATCAATATTTTAGACGAGATAAATTTTACAATTGTTCTTTAAAAATGTGAATATTTTTTTGCTAAGTGTCGTTGCTTTACTCTTGACACAATAAAAAAAATATGAGAATATAATAATGCTTTAATTTTAATTCGGAAAAAGTCGGAGGTGATGCCTTTGGTTAATGAATCAATAGACAAGATCAAAAAAGTTGAAGAAGAAGTAAAAGATTTGCTAAAGAAAGCACAAAATGATGCCGATAGGATCATAAGAGAGGCGAGGGAGCGATCGGCGAAGATAATAGAAGATGCTAGGAAACAGGCATCTGAGGAGTCAAAGGCTATAAACAAGGACGCAGAATTAGAGGCAGAAAAAGAGATCGCTTTGCTGAGAGAAAAAAATCAAGCGGAGATAGACAGTCTCAGGTCAATAGCAGAATCAAATATACCAAAAGCTGCTTCCTTTATCATTGGGAGGATAATCGGATAAATGGCAGTCCGCCAAATGCAGAGGGTCCGAATATTTGCCCATAGTTCCCATCGGGCATCTCTGGTGAAAGACCTTCAGGAACTTGAAATAGTCCATATAAATAATGTAAACGAAGATATAGAATCTTCAATAGAGGGCGAATCAAGATCAAAAATACGCAATCTGCAAAATGATATATCCCGCCTTCAATCTACAATTCAATATCTATCTAATTATGAGCCTAATAAAGGTCTGCTTAATAGCCTAATGGGCAGTGGAAAACCGCTTTATTCATCAAGTCAATATGCCGAAATTGGAAAAAAGGCAGAATCTGGCGAATGGCGTTCTATATGCGATGAATGTAAGATGATGGAAGACCATCTGTCAAGGCTGACAAATCAAGAAAATAGGCTACATAGCGAAAAAGAAAGCCTGAAAAATTGGGTTAATCTTGATACCGCGGTTGAAAATCTGAAAGATACAGAAAAAACTGCGATCCGAGTTGGAACAATCCCTGTTAATACCTATGATAACATTATCAATGAAGCTAATTCATCTAACATTGATTTATATGTTGAGGTTATCGGCGGGACTACTGGTGAGATTAATGCTGTTATTATATTTCTCAAATCTGATGAACAGATTGTCGCACCTTTGCTCGCTAAAAACGGCTTCTCTACTGTATCATTTCCGATCAATTCAGGAAAAATAAGCGAAAGATTGAAACAGATTGACGATGGTATAGCAGACATATATGCACAAAGAAACAGAATAAGACAAAGAAGTCAAGAATTAGCATCTCATAGACCTCAATTAATGGCGACTTACGATTATATAAACGAATTGCTTAGCAGGGAGGAGATAAAAACAGCCTTCTTAAATACAGAATATACATTTATGATAGATGGCTGGTCGCGTAAAAGTGACGTCCCTAAGATGAAAGAAATCTTAGCGAAGAAATACGAAGAGATTGAGATTTACGCATCAGATCCCACAGATGACGAAGAACCTCCCGTTGAGTTGCAGAATAACCCCATAGTAAGACCGTATCGTATGGTGACAAATCTATACGGCATACCGCATTATCGTGAAATTGATCCTACAAAACTTTTCGCCCCATTCCTGACCATAGGCTTTGGAATATGCCTTACCGATGCTGGATATGGTTTTACCGTTGCACTGCTTGCTGGTATAATAATGTTGCTTAATAGAAAAAAAGGCGTCGGTGATCTGATCAGGATACTATTTCTTTGCGGTCTCACAACAGGCATCATCGGCACTATCACGGGCGGTTGGTATGGGATCACTGCTAAGGATTTAGAAAGATCAGGCTCTTTCTTACGACACTTTGTCATTTTAGACCCAAATGTGAAACAGATTGAATTCTTAGCTCTGATAATTCTTTTCGGATATGTAGAAGTATTGTTCGGCTTTATGGTGAAAATGTATATGAGTCTTAGAGATAGGGACTGGATAACAGCTTTCTGTGAAAAACTGCCGTGGATTTTAATAATGATTTTGGCAGGAGTGCCAGTTTTAGGTATGGTAGGCGTTGACGTCCCTTCTCTGATTAAGAAGGTGGCGTTAGTCGTCATTTTATTGTGTGCATTTTTAGTTATCCTGTTCTCAGGCAGAGACGTAAAAAATCCCGCAGGACGTATCGGTTCTGGTATATTTGCGTTATATACCAATGTCACTGGCACATTTGGTGATACATTGTCATATATGAGGCTTTTTGCGCTTGGATTAGCAACGGGTATTATCGCAAGTTCAGTAAACACGATAGCAGGTATGCTATGGGCAAGCACTGCTGGTAAAATAGCTGCTATCCTTGTTCTGATCTTCGGTCATCCGTTTAATATAGCTATCAACTCACTTGGAGGATTTATCCACTCCATGAGGCTTCAATTTGTTGAGTTCTTCACCAAGTTTTATGAAGGTGGCGGAACAGAGTTTAATCCATTTAGGAAAAAGTATGTATATATAGGGATCAGTGACGAAATAAAGAATTGAAGATAAACATTTACATTTTTTGTCGCTGAGTATTTGGAGGTATAAAGCATGGATCAAATAGGTGCGTTATTAACAATGATATTTCAGTCTGGGTTTGTCTATGCGATCGTGGGCGCAGCAGTTGCAGTTATACTCGGTGGAATAGGCTCTGCGGTTGGCATAAGTTATCCCGCAGGTGTTGCTACTGGTGCTATGACCGAAGACCCGAAAAACTTCGGTAAATATCTATTGCTTGTCGCATTGCCCGGAACTCAGGGAATTTACGGATTTGTCGGTGCGTTCTTGGTCATACAAAAATTAGGCTTGACTGCTGGTGGTGCTACCGCAGCTGCTTTAACTACTGCACAGGGACTTCAAATTATGTGGGCATGCTTCCCCGTGGGATTCGCTGGTTTAGTATCCGCTATATTTCAAGGGAAAGTTTGTGCTGGCGGTGTCGCACTTACATCTAAACAGCCGACGGAATCTGGTAAGGCTCTCGTTTACGGAGTTTTCGTTGAATTTTACGCTATTTTAGGTTTGATCACAACAATATTCTTGCTCAGCGGTATTCAGGTTGGCGGATAATAAACTATCAGATTAAAGGTTGCAGGTTGTAATCGTTTACAATCTTTAATCTTAAAGGGGTTTTATAATGTCCTTAGAAAAGATCATAGAACGTATAAAACGAGATGCCCAAGCTCAGATCGCCGAGATTAAGGATAAAGCGTCAAAAGAAGCAGATAAAATTCTACAAAATGCAAAGAATGAAGCGGATTCTTATAAGGCTCAAGCATTAGAAAATGCGAAAGTCCAAGCTCAACAGCATAAACAAAGATTAATATCATCAGCTAATCTTGAATTTCGCAAAGACATACTTGCAGAAAAACAGAAAGCTATTGACTCTGCTTTTCAAGAAGCTGTGAATACTCTCGTCCAAATGAATGACGATGAATATAAACAGATTATAAAGAAGATGCTGATTTCTAGCGTTCAAACAGGTGATGAGGAGATAATTCTTTCTCCTCGTGACAAAACCCGTATCAGCGAGAATTTCCTTAAAGAAATAAACAAAGAGCTTGCAAAATCTGGCAAAAAGGGCAATCTTAAAATATCTAAAAACACATATAACATATTTGGTGGATTTGTCCTGAAAAAAGGAAATATTGAGATAAACAACTCTTTTGAAGCACTTTTTAAGTCTTTCAGAGATGAGCTTGAGTTGGAAGTGTCAAAGATATTGTTTGGGTAGGCTTGGTAGCAAAGATAAATTATCAAGATCATATTGGAACCTGACTTTTACAAAAGAAGGTGATGGATTTTATGGCAATTGATACCAAATCCACAGAAAAACAGATACCCAAAGTTGAATTAAAGATCAGCCTATCTCTAAATGATCTAATATTAGCGTTAAAATCTTTAGATGACGAAGATAGAGAGTTTTTTATAGAAAATCTCCTATCTGCTTTAAGTCCAGAATATTTAAAGAGCATAGAAGATGCAAGAAAAGATTACAAAGAGGGGCGAGTTTTATCTCATAAAGAAGTTTTTGGTTAAAACCAATGAGTTACAAATTGATTTATACTCAGAGGGCTGTAATTGATAATAAAACTAAAAGTGATGGATTCCTGCTTCCGCAGGAATGACAAACTTTTTCATAGGTGACGTCCTTGCTTAGTGGGTGTATATGGCACAGATAAACATATCATACAAAGAAAATACAAAATATGGCTACGCATCTGGAAGGTTGAGAGTTTTAGAAACCCGTTTGCTCAACAGAAACGCCATATTGAGACTATTAGAGGCGGATTCCGCTCAGGAAGTCATAAGATTATTATCCGAAGGGGAATATGGCTCCGCTTTTTCTGGTATTTCAAGCCCAATTGACTTTGATACAGGGCTAAAAATTGAGTTGAGACGAACTTATGCTTTGATTGATGAGTTATCTCATGATCCAGATTTGACAAATATATTCAGGGCAAAGTGGGATTTCCATAACCTTAAAGTTTTACTTAAAGCAAGTTACCTTGAAGAGTTCAATACGGGATTTGACGGCATTATATCTGACCTTGGGTTAATTCAATTGGAAACTCTGAAACTTACTGTTATGCCCGAGTCAGATAAAAAGGCAGAAGCAGTGCCGAACTACATAATGAACGCGTTGAATTCTGCGCGAAGCCAGTATGAATCAAGCCAAAATCCCAGATTTATAGATACAATTATTGACAATCATTGCCATTCTTTCATGTTTGAACGAGCGGAAGAATACTCCAATAAATTTTTGTGTGGATACCTCAGGGCAGTAGCAGACCTTAATAATATAAGAAATTTCATAAGAGTCAAAATGCTTAACGAAAATATCCGATTGCTTGATTCAATCCTATTACCTTACGGCAGTATAGATAAAAAGGTTTTTATCGGTCATTTTGACGATACCATTGAGAGTTTTGCTTCGTCTTTGTCTAACACCCCTTATTCTGATGTGATAACAGAAGGTATAAGAAAATGGACAGATGAGCATTCATTAGCTGTTTATGAGAAACTCGCAGATAATTTTCTGATAAACTATATCAAACCAGTAAAATATATAATTTTCGGAATTGAACCGTTGATCGGCTATCTATTGGCAAAAGAGCATGAGATAAAACTTATCAGGATCATAATGACCGGCAAAATTAACGATTTGCCGACAGAGATCATAAATGAAAGGTTGAGAGATACTTATGTCTGAAATCGCTATGGTCGGCGATAGAGATTCAATATTGGGATTTAAATCTTTAGGAGTTGAGATATTTCCTGTCAATAATGTAGAGGAATGTTTATCTGCCTTAAAAGAAATAATTAAAAAGGATTATAAAGTTGCCTTCGTTACTGAACAAGTAGCGCCTGAGCCAAGCAAGATAACAGATTTATTACAAGGTAGAACCTTTCCAGTAATCACGATGATCCCAAGTAATAGGGGTTCTACTGGGCTTGCTATGAAAAGGCTTCAAGATTTGGTGAGAAAAGCCGCGGGCGCAGATGTGTTGTAATTATAAAGGAGTATCATTTAAAGATGAAACAGGGTAGAATAGTAAAAGTATCAGGTCCCCTTGTTGTCGCAGAGGGTTTAGAAGGCGCCAGAATGTTTGATGTCGTCAGAGTTAGCGAACAAAGGCTTATTGGTGAAATTATTGAGATAAAAGGCGACAGGGCGTCTATACAAGTATATGAAAATACTGCTGGTCTTGGCGTTGGAGAACCAGTTGTATCTACTGGCGAACCGCTTAGCCTTGAATTAGGACCAGGTCTGCTTGGGTCAGTATATGATGGTATTCAAAGACCACTGAATGTTATCCAAGAGATGGCAGGTGACGTCATACCAAGAGGTGTTGAGGTTCCAGGACTTGACAGAAAAGCTATTTGGCATTTTGTCCCAACAGTTAAAGCAGGTGACAAAGTCACTGGCGGAGATATTATAGGCACTGTCCAAGAGACAACCATAGTCAATCATAAAATTATGGTCCCGCCAAACATTGAGGGCGAAATTGTAGAAATAAATGAAGGGGATTATACTGTCACTGACACAGTCGCCAAAGTAAAAACTGCTGATGGTGTCCAAGATATTATAATGATGCAAAGATGGCCTGTCCGCGAACCAAGACCATCAAAGAAAAAATTATCGCCCCGTATTCCACTATTCACAGGGCAAAGAGTAATTGACGCTTTATTCCCAATAGGAAAAGGCGGAACTGCTTGTGTCCCTGGACCCTTTGGAAGTGGAAAATGTGTAAGCGGTGATACACCCGTTTTTCTGTGCGATGGCGAGATCAAGCCAATTGCTGAAATATTTGAGGAATATAAAGATAAAGGGACAAAAATAATCAATGATGACGAAGAATATACAATTTTGGATCAACCCTTATCAGTGTTTACCTATCAAAACGGGAGAATAACACCTCAAAGCGTAAGATCAGTTTATAAAGGAAAATCAAAGAAACTTTTGATCGTAAAAACACAAACAGGTAGAATAGCAAAAGTTACACCGATACATAAACTTCTCAAAATAGATGGAGAATTGAATATAACAGAGACGGAATCTATCAATTTGAAAGTGGGAGATTATATCATAAGCCCGAGATTGATAGAATTATCTGAATCACCGTTAATTGTAGAGCTATCCAAGAGATTTGGCAGTAAGAAGATATTGATAGATAAAGATTTTGCCGTTTTCTTAGGACTGATGTTCAGTAAAGGTAGTCTAAAAAAGAATAGTATAAGGCTCTATAATAACGATGATAAAATATTAGACCTTTTCAATGAGTTGGCTTATAAGATATTTGGTCTTGACACTATCCGTTGTCAAATGAGAACAATAAAATGCGAGATTCTCAACAGCGAGATCATTAGCGAATTACTGAAAAATCTTGGTTATCCCGAATTTAAGAGGTCTCAACTTTGCTCAGTTCCAGCTAAATTGTTTATCAGTCCAACAGAGGTAATATCAGCATTTTTGGGGGCATATTTTGTATGTGATGGACATTTTGATCCAGAAAAAGGCGAAATAGAGTTCTCCTCTGCAAGCCATAAAATGGCAAGAGATTTAACTTATCTTTGCTCTCGTATAGGGATTTTAACTCGTCTGCAAGAGAAGGTTATAGATCAGAGAACCTATTATAGAGTTTCCAGCTCTGGACGAGATGAGATAGAAAAATTCTACAACTACTGCAATATCGGTAATTATGAGGAGCTTGAAAAGATTAAAACCTATTTGGAAAAGGATAAAAGAGAATATTCTAACGTTGATATAGTTCCTCTGTCGCCAACTAAAATAGAAGAGTTATATAACCAAGCCAACAGACCGTATCAGGAGTTAAAAAATTCAGGGATAGAGATTTATAATTATCTTCAAGGCGAATTAATTAGACCAAAGACGCTTGCCAGTTTCGCCCAACACATAGGTAACGATTCTGTTAGACATATCGCGGTCAATCATTTAAGCCATGTTTATTGCGATAAAATAGTTGATATTCAGGAAATAGACAACGATGAACCCGTGTATGATATAGAAGTCCCAGAAGGACATAATTTTGTCGGAGGTATTGCACCTACGATTTTCCATAATACTGTTATTCAGCACCAGTTAGCCAAATGGGCAGATGCCGAAATTATCGTATACGTCGGTTGTGGAGAACGTGGAAATGAGATGACAGACGTCCTTATGGAATTCCCACACTTGTTAGACCCTAAAAGTGGTGAACCTTTGATGAAAAGGACAGTCCTAATTGCAAACACATCAAATATGCCTGTCGCAGCACGTGAAGCGTCTGTTTATACAGGGATCACTATCGCAGAATACTTCCGAGATATGGGATATAGCGTTGCATTAATGGCGGACTCAACTTCCAGATGGGCAGAGGCAATGCGTGAAATATCAGGTCGTCTTGAAGAAATGCCCGGCGAGGAAGGTTACCCCGCATATCTCGGCACAAGAATAGCTGAATTTTACGAGAGAGCAGGAAGAGTTATATGTCTCGGTTCTGATAATAGAGAAGGTGCTTTAAGTGTCGTTGGAGCAGTTTCACCTCCCGGCGGAGATTTAGCAGACCCAGTAGTTCAAGCGACACTCCGAGTTGTCAAAGTCTTCTGGAGTCTTGAAGCAGAGTTGGCTTATGCAAGGCATTTCCCCGCCATAAGTTGGCTTAACAGCTATTCATTATATATTGAAGACTTAGAAGATTATTACCGAGAAGAAGCCCCTGAATGGATAAGTATGCGTGAATCCGCCAGAGAGATACTCCAACAGGAAGCAGAATTGAAAGAAATAGTCCAACTTATAGGTATTGACGCCTTATCCCCAGACAACAGATTGATAATGGAAACAGCAAAGTCAATCCGTGAAGATTTCTTGCACCAAAGTGCCTTCCATGAGATTGACACTTATGCCTCTTTCAATAAGCAATATAAGATGTTAGAGCTTGTTATGTTCTTCCATAAACGTGCAGAAGAAGCCTTAAAATCTGGTATGGCGATAATGGATATAGCAACTCTACCAGTTAGAGAAGAGATAGCCAGAGCGAAATACATATCTGAAAGCGAATTAGATAAATTAGAGGAAATAAAGAAAAATATAATCGCACAAACGGAATTCTAATGCTTGACTAAACTAACTTTAAATGAAAAAAGAATGGATATGGACTGATCACATAAAAGAGCAAATAATAGAACGTGAACTATCAATAGAATTAGTGGAGACAATTCTGAATGAACCAGATGAAATTGTAGAAGGAAACCTTGGGCGTCAAATATATCACAAGCTAATAGATGATAAACTCATACGAGTAATTACTGATGGTAATGTTCTCATAACAGTATATATTACAGACAAAGTAAGAAAATACTGAAAAGGCAAATAGATATGAGAATAAGATACTCACAAGAAGCAGATGCAATATATATCCGCTTTAACGAAAATAAAATAGTAAATTCTGATGAAATATCCGATGACATAATTGCTGATTATGATGAACATGGCAAAATCGTAGGGATTGAAATCTTATGGGCATCTGATAAAGCAGATATGGATAAGCTTATTATACAATCATTTGATAAGGTAATGATAGAATCCGCTGTAAATGCTAAGGTAGCATAAATAAGCCAATATTTATTGAGGTGATTTTATGGTAAAAGAATATCAAACGGTAACTGAAATAGCCGGACCCTTAATGTTAGTAGAAAAAGTTGAGGGAGTTAAATTTGAGGAATTAGTGGAAGTTGAACTTCCTAATAAAGAGATCAGACGTGGAAGAGTGTTAGAAGTTTCAGAAGATAAAGCACTTGTGCAGTTATTTGAAGGTGCAAGAGGAGTTAGCGCACAAGGGAGTAAAGTCAGATTTCTTGGTAAAGGAGTTGAACTTCCTGTATCAGAGGATATATTAGGCAGAGTTTTTGATGGACAAGGCAGACCAATTGACGGTGGTCCAAAAATACTGCCAGAAAAGCGATTAGATATAAACGGTAGTCCTCTTAATCCTTATGCACGTGACTATCCATCTGAATTCATACAGACAGGAATATCATGTATTGATGGTCTAAATACGCTTGTCAGAGGTCAAAAACTGCCGATATTCTCAGGTTCAGGTTTGCCACATTCCAAGATGGCTGTCCAAATAGCGAGACAGGCAAAAGTTTTGGGAACAGGAGAAAGTTTCGCAGTCGTTTTCGCTGCTATGGGCATAACCTTTGAGGAATCTGAATTCTTTATCAACGATTTCCGTAAAACTGGCGCTATTGATAGGGCAGTTCTTTTTATCAATTTAGCTGATGACCCTGCTATTGAGCGTCTGTCAACCCCGAGAATGGCGTTAACCGCTGCTGAATACTTAGCTTTTGAAAAAGGGATGCACGTTTTAGCGATATTGACGGATATGACGAACTACTGCGAAGCACTTAGAGAAATCTCCGCAGCAAGAAAAGAAATCCCCGGCAGAAGAGGATACCCCGGATATATGTATACAGACCTTGCCAGTATCTATGAAAGGGCAGGAAGAATAAAAGGGAAACCCGGATCAATAACACAAATCCCAATTTTGACAATGCCAGAAGACGATAAGACGCATCCTATTCCCGATCTTACAGGATATATAACCGAAGGTCAGGTTGTTTTAAGCAGACCAATGCATAGAAAAGGCATTTATCCACCTGTTGATGCTCCACAATCATTATCGCGTCTAAAAGATAAAGGTATCGGCGAGGGCAAAACAAGGAAAGATCACTCAGACCTATTTAATCAGCTTTATGATGCCTATACCAAAGGGCTTGCTGCCCGTGAATTAGAGGTCATTCTTGGCGAAGCAGCGCTAAGCGAGATGGACAGAATATTCTATAAATTTGCTGATGCTTTTGAAAGACAATATATACAGCAAGGAGAATATGAAAATAGGTCAATAGAAGAAACGCTTGATCTCGGTTGGAAACTGCTTTCTACAATTCCAACATCGGAACTTAAACGTATTAGACCTCAGTATTTGGAAGAATTTATGCCAAGATTTATCAATCAGCCTGAAGAGGAAGAAGTATTAGTCAGTAAGTGATCACTATCTTAGGGAGGCAATAACAGTTGATACTTGAAGTTAATGCTACAAGAATGGAGCTTCTAAAGCTCAAAAAGCGATTAGTTTTGGCAAGGAAAGGATATGACTTTCTGAAAAAAAAGCAAGATGAACTGATGCGTAGGTTTTTTGAATTGCTTGAACAAGTTGGCGAGCTTAGAACCGATATAGAAAACCGTATCCAAAAGGCACATAGAAGCTTTTTAATGGCTCTTTCTGTTATGGATAGAGAAAAATTAGAAGAAGCTATGATGTTCCCAAGCCAAAAACTAAATATGGAAGTATCCACTGCATCAGTTATGAACTTACGTTTACCAAGGTTTGATGTGAGTTCAGAAGGTAGCGTCTATTCATACGGTTTTGCAGAAACCTCTGCTGATTTAGATTCTGCTTTGGGTGCCTATTCTGAACTTCTTCCAGAGATGCTTCGTCTTTCACAAATTGAGCGATCTGTTGAACTTTTGGCAAATGAAATAGAGGTAACACGACGAAGAGTTAATGCGTTGGAATATATCCTAATTCCAAATCTCCAAGATACCATAAAATATATAACTATGAGGCTTGATGAGATGGAACGGTCCAACCTTTCACGTCTTATGAGAGTTAAAGAGATCGTCAGAAGCCATTAATTCTGATCTAAAAACTGTTATCTCCTGCGAAAATTTGATTGTGCATAATGTTAAAGCACTTTGGATTCCTGCTTTCGCAAGAATGACAAACTTTTTTATAGGTGAAGGACGTATTTTTAGGTATTGCTTGGCTTTATAGTAAAAAAGTAAATGCTATTGGATTGTATTATACATTCTGAATTTAGCTTTCGTTAAAGGCATTTCTTTTCAGCCAATTGGACATCATTTCAAAAGCCTTCATATTCAAGGCGTGCTGACCTTCCTCTATGATGATTTGAACTCCTGCATCTGGGGCTTGATAAGCCTGAGTTGCAGAGGCAGAAAAAGCTTTTAATCCAGATAAAGGCATTCCAGCATCTTCGGTTGTCCCATATATAAATAGCGGCTTAGGGATTATAGCAGGGATTAATTGAGGATGATCTAAATCGTTGATTAAAAGATCAGGGACATAATAATATAAACTATGAAATCCTGTTGAGCCTTCACGTATAAGACTTCTAACCGATCCAACGCCACCACAAAATGTGAAACAGGCAGAAATTCGGTTGTCAACGACAAAGCTATAAAATGCGGATATTCCACCAAGCGAAAACCCACCGACAGCGATCTTATTTTTATCTATTTCAGGACGAAGACAAAGATAATCCATACAGGTAACAACATCAGAAACTAACCAGCCCATAGCTGTTTGACCATATACAGACAAAAGCTTTGGAAACTCCCAATTCCAAGGTTCAAGTCTTGGGGGATGGCTAAATTGCGTTATAGCAACTGCTATAAATCCCCTTCTTGCAAGTTCCCTTGCCCAACCTATAAGCGATCCGCCTCTTTCTAAAAATGGCTGTTCCATCAATCTCTCGTAGGTTTCACCTGTCCCATGTAAGCATATAATCGCTGGAAGTTTATCTTTATAGCCTTTTGGAATAGCCATAATGACAGGGATAAAATCGCTAATATTGCCTTTCAAACGAAACTCTTCAATGATTAAATTATCCGAAGTTTCAAAACGATTTTTCATCTCAATTGATGGAGGATTTAAATTTTTGGGAACTCGGAGGGCATTTATTAGCTTTTGTGCTATCGGATTCTTTGATTCCATTAATGGAATTGGTTTCGTAAATTTTTCGTCAAGCATCTTGCCATAATTAGGCATAAACCGTTGTGCAACGAATTTAGAGTCTTTGCTGACAAGAAAAAGAGGGTCTTGACGGATTAACCTCATGGTGTAATCATACATATCCCTTGAACGAAAGGCACGAATGAAACTTTTGCCAACAGTGGTAGTTTTAACAAGCCCTTCGCTTTCCATTCTCAGTCCAAGTGGCATGAAATCATAATTGACATTAGGCTGTCTTGCAAAAAATGGATAGGTCTTCCTTTGAGATATACCGTTATATATTACCGTTCCAGTGAGATTGATCCATCGCCGATAGGGAACTTCTGCCCGTTCCTCAATAATATGTATCATAGTGCATCTATTATAGTCCACGCCTATAAGGACAATCCAAGCGTCTAATTCCAACAACCTATAGAATGGACTATCAATAGAAAAATCGGTGAGATTGTGTCGTTCTGTTATATCTTCTGCATAACGACCAATGACTGCGATTGGATGTGGGGCATGATAGCTTTTTCTACTGCCTTCCCAATTTCTGACAGTTTCTGATATTTGTCCCATAAGTGATGGGGAGTTTTCTCTATCCCATACTTGATCAGGACCATCCCAGAAATAATTGCGAAATATAGGAACTGCCAATGTGCCGTCTTCGCCAAGCACATCAAGGAACGCCTTTACGACAGTTTCTGCCCCACCTTCCACATAACCAAAAGAACTTAACGAACTATGGACGAAGGCAACATCGCCTTGTTTTAGACCAAGTTTTCTAAGACCATCTGCTATATCTGCCTGAGTAACTGATTGATCCAACGTCTACTCTCCGACAAAACTTTTACTGTTATCTCCCTTGTGGTCTGCCACCGCCAGGTTGTCCTTGTGGAGCGCCTGCTCCCTGACGTTGACGTTGTGGACGCTCAGTCAGTTTCGTTTCATATTCGGTCAGTTTTTTCATATCATCAGCAGATAATATTTCTTTGAGTTTCTCAATCCTTTTTTCTTTGATCTTATCTGCCTCTGCCCTGATTCCCATCATTGCATCTCTATCATTGCCGACCTGTTCTAACTTTTTATTTAATTCGCTGTATGCTTTCCAAGATTCTAAATAGATCGCCCTGATCTTTGGCAATTGTTCGTCAGGGACGTTCATTTCAAGCAAAAGATATGCTAACGATCTTTCCATTGTAAGCGTGAGGACGCTTTGCATACCGCCCATCATCATCATTCCGCCACCAGGTCCGCCGGGCATCCCACCTGGGGGAGCTTGCGCGATTATGGCAATTGCAAGTATTATAGTAAAAACGATCGCCGAAGAAATCACAATTAATCGCTTCATTTTAACTTTCCTCCTCATTTGATAATTGATTCAACAATTTTAACCATTTCTTTTTTAGTATAATCGCCAATTAAAGTAAAATATACCCCTTCCTTATACCACCTAAAGATGAAAGCAGGACCTCTTTGTAAGACATCACAGTTTACACCTGAGATTTTCATTTTCTCAGGCTTATCTGGTTGCATTGGTGGTCCAGGAGGACTTCCTGGGGGAGGTCCTTCGTGACGTTCTTTGAACGGTTCTCTTGAAGGTGGTCCTTCTGGAGGTCGTCTTTCTCGCTTTGTCTCATCAAAAGGCGATTGGAAAAGTGACACAAAAGTTAATCCATCAGTATAAATTAGATGGACATTCTGTCCCTTATCAAATTTTACCATAGTAATACTTTGTAATGCAAGACCACCTGACAAATTATTTAATATTCTAACTTTAAATTTTGCCTTTTCGTTTATCTTTTTGACATCTAATTCACCTTGTAATTGATCCCACAATTCCTCTCGTTCAGTTGGCTTTGGACGCCATTTCATATCAAAAAAACCCCGCTGAATACGGAAAATTTCATCATCAATATCAGTCATAAATGCTATTCTACTAAATGTAACGAGCCTTTGTAAGACCTTTTGTGCGTTATATTGTTCTACTTTTAGGGCGATTTTCTTCTCTTTGTCAATCCAGATTTTTCTTGATGGTCTATCTGTGATTTTCGGTTCTATTTCCAATAAGTAAGTATCTCGTCCAGCAACGAATCCTCCTTCTAAAACCCTGATTTTATAATTTTTTAGAAGTTGTTGGACGTTATAATTCTGTAATTCGTCCATTTGGTCAGGTTGGGAAAATGGAGGCATAAACTTACCCTGTTCTTTGCGATCTTTGTTTGGAGGTAGAGGAGAGATCTCTTTCCCATTGACGATGACGCCGCTTCCTGCCATTTCTATCGGAGAGATAATCTCAACACGCCGTTTGTCGGGGGCTTTCCTAGTGATCATTAGTTCAAAAACCATATTTCTCATAGGCGTTTGAACCATAATTGTCACTCTGCCTTCATAGCTTAACTGTTTAGTTGCCAAAAGCATATCTTGAAGCAGTGATTGTGCCTTCGGCATCCCAGCGTTTAACTTCAACGGCATCCATAGCAAGATTGCCAATAAAAAAATTAGCAGGCTCTTTTGTAAAGAGGTCTTAAATAACGCCATAATGAGCCTCCAAAAGCATATCAATATCAGATTTATCGCCATCTGAATCAGAATCACTGACAGTTTGTATGCTATCTGCTATAGCAAAATCAGGAAATATATCAGGAGGAACCTTTTGCGTTGATGTGGAAAGGGCATGTTCCTGATAGCAAACATCTATTGAGATCAGACTTGATTCGTTATGATTGTAAGTGATAAATATTCCAAATACGATCAACAAGATGACAAAAGCCCCAACAGGTATAAAGACAGGCAATCTAAACCATCGGAATTTATGTGGCAAACTATCAATATTTGACATTAATTTTCTTCTGGTTTCGTCCCATTGTAGTTGTGTAACTTCTGGGACAGACAGCCCCCGAAATTGATAGGCAACTTCCCGAAGCCTTTTCAGTTCATACTGACAATCGGCACATTCTGATAGATGCTCGTCAACCTGTTTTTGCGTTCTCGTGTCTAATTCGTTATCCAAAAACGCCGACAAATTTTTGCGAACGGTTG
This sequence comes from Candidatus Poribacteria bacterium, assembly GCA_011334435.1. GTDB lineage: Bacteria > Poribacteria > DTPJ01 > DTPJ01 > DTPJ01 > DTPJ01. The sequence continues at coordinate 16,296 of DTPJ01000422.1, forward strand.
AACATTTCACGTCATCTACCTCCTTTCTCATCGTTTCGGGAATCTGATATTTTTTCTAAAGCTTTCCTCAGTTTTTCACGAGATTCATGTATGCGAGACTTAACTCTGCCCATTGAACATTTAAGAATTTTAGCTATTTCTTCATAAGACAATCCTTCCATCTCCCTTAATACTATCACTGACCGCTCTTTTTCCCTCAATGAATCAAGAGCTTTCCAAATTAATGATTCTTGTTCTTCGGATAAGACAATATCTTCTGGCGTATTTCCTGACTTTCTATCATCAAGGGTTGCATCGGTTAAAACCTCATTTGATTTTTTGCGTTTCCGAAGTTCGTCAATACATACATTGATCGCCAATTTATAAAGCCATGTGGAAAATTGCGACTTAAAATTATATTTGTTGATGTTTTTATATGCTTTGAGGAATATTTCTTGTGTAAGGTCAAGTGCATCTTCTTGATTGTTGATCATCCGAAAAGTAGTTCGGTATATCTTGTCTCTATACTTATAGAACAGTCTATCAAAGGCGTCAATATCGCCCTTTTGGCAAAGTCCGACAAGCTCGGTATCCTCCATACTTGCAACCTCTGGTAAATCTGCATCCTTTGTTATACTGTCTCGGATGATCATCGCTAAACTCATGGCTCATCACGCTAAAAAATGATGAGTGATAAGTGAAAAATTATAGCCGATCACCTATCACTCATTAGAGTATCATTATGGCATTTAAATACTTGATTTGGCAATTTTATTTGTTTCTCTGCCTATTCATCGGTCCTTGTCTGCCCATACCTTGGGTATCTTTCATCTTTTCTTTCACTTTCTCTTTCATTTCTGTTCTCTGATCTTGGATTAGCTTTTCCAGTTTGGCTTTCTGTTCATCAGTCAAAACATTTTTAAGGTCCATCTGCATCTTTATTTTAGCAAACTGAATATCCGCCTTTAAGCCAGCTATCTTTTGAACTTGATTTTTTACTAGATTCATATCTGGCTTTTCTTTAGCTAACATCTCTTGAAGATCAACTTCTGCTAATTTCCGATCGGCATCTTTCTTTATCATATCTTTTCTATGTTCAGAGAGAATTTTTTGAATAGTGTCTTTTTGTTCCTTTGTAATGCCTATTTTTTCCATCAGATCGGGTCTTAGCATGCCAAATCCTTTAATATCTGCCATTTGATCCATTGGGGCTAATCCAAAAGGACCAAATCCCATGCCAGGACCGCCTCGCCCCATTCTACCCATTCCCATAAAACGTGGTTGTGGGTCATCGCTAATAGGAGCAACGTCCTGTGCGAATATACTATATGCCATAAAGGTCATCAGCGTAACAGTCAAGAATGCAAAAATTGTTCTTTTCATTTTTATCTACCTCCACAAAAAATTATATCAACAAGTTAATCAGTATGTTCTACAACAAAAAGTTGTTTTATTTGATCCTTTTCTGACCATTTAGACGCATTTTTAAAAGAAATGTTCGGATTTTTTGTGGAAGTGCTTTATTTACTACTTTTTCATAACACGTTTTAAGACATCAA
>DTPJ01000587.1 GCA_011334435.1 Candidatus Poribacteria bacterium
AAATCATTTTCGTATAACGTTCTTCTTCCATGCACGGGTCTCCACCGAAGGGGAATAAAGCCTAGGATGAGTAAAGGGCTATATAGAAATTATACCTATCCTAGCCAGATGCGCAAGTGTAATCGGGAAATGGGTTAGCGCTTCGCTAACGCTGGATAGTGATGGTATTTGTTGACAAAATAAAAAGATTGAGATATTATGAAAACGATTACAAAAGATAAGAAATATGCCTAAAAAAATAACCAACAAAGAAAGAATAACCATAAAGCAAGTCGCCGAAAAAGCTGGGGTCTCAACAGCAACAGTATCTCGGGTTATAAATAATAGCCCCTTGGTTACAAAAAAACTTAAAACACGTGTGGGGCGGCTTATTGAAGAATTGGGTTATTATCCCAATCGCTCAGCTAGACATTTGCGAACAAATAAAATTTGTAGAATTGGTGTTTTATTTGCTGATATTAGTAATCCTTTTTTCACGAGTGTTCTAGCTGGAATTGAAAGTGCTTTACAAAAAGCTGGATATATTTTGTTACTTGGAAATTCTAATGAAAATCCCCAAACTGAACTGCTTCACTTAAACGCATTCATAGAAGAAGGAGTATCTGGCATAATTTTCGCACCAACAACAAATTCACTTTCACGTTATGAGAAAATTTTTAATTTAGGTACACCCTTACTAACGTTTGATAGAATAGTTGATGGCTTAAAAGTAGACACGATCTCGATAAACAATTCAGATGCTGCTTATCATGCAACCACCCATCTTATAAAGTTAGGGCATAAAGATGTGGCATTTATTGGTGGACCACAAAAAATTTCCACAGCAAAACTGCGCCAAATTGGCTATCAGCAAGCTATGCAAGAAGCTGGAAATTTACCTCAAAGAATTATTATCGGAAATTTTCGTCAAGATGGTGGATATGAAGCAATGCAAAAACTGATAAATTTACCAAACAAGCCATCTGCAGTAGTCATTTCTAATAACCTCATGACTTTAGGAGCATTACAATGCATTCACGAGCATGGATTATTGATTCCAAATGATATCGCTATAGTTGGTTTTGACGATATGCCCTGGTTTGCTTCACTTCAGCCACCTCTCACAGTTGTTGCTCAACCAACTTATGAAATGGGCACAATTGCTGCTCGGATGTTAATTGACCGTATTCAAAACCCAAATAATCCAATTCAAAGGATTATTCTCGAAACTCAGTTAATTGTCCGGAAATCATGCGGATACCAACTTGGAAGTTTAGATTCCATTGAAATCGATACGCCAACGAGATTTATATGATTATATCTAAGTATGGAAAACGCACTCGAACATTAATATAAACTAATAATCAAAAACACAAGAAAGGAGATTTATGATGGAATACTTAATTCCCAAAATTGAACCTATGCCGAAAGCACAACCCAATCATCTGTACATGGTTGCAAGTGGTGACCTCCGGCTCTCAGCTAACAAGACTTGTTGGCCTGCCCAAAGTAAGATGGAAGAAAAGATACGTATAGCTTTTCAAAAAGAAGGGAAAATAGTGGTTCGAGCACATCCGTTTGATGCTTCGGTTGGACACGGATTCATCTGGAATCAACGGATGGGAATGGATATCTTTCGATCTATTCCTCCCGAAGCACCAATAATTATTCCAATAGCAGTATGGCAATATAGCTATCATTTATTAGCAGGGTTACGTGATCATACAGGACCTATATTAACAATAGCAAACTGGAGTGGTCAATGGCCTGGATTAGTTGGAATGCTAAACTTAAATGCTTGCCTAACAAAGATGGGGATTTCATATAGTACAATCTGGAGTGAAGATTTTACTGATGATTACTTTACGAGTAAAATTCGCCAATGGTTAAAAGAGGGAAGGATAACTCATGATACTAGTCACGTTCGTGATCTAAATATATCTAAATTACCATCAGGGGCAAGGGCTCTGGGCATTGCTCTAGCAAAGCAACTTAAGAATGATAAAGCAATTATAGGAGTCTTTGACGAAGGTTGCATGGGTATGTACAATGCAATAATTGATGATGAATTGCTGAATGCATGTGGTATTTATAAAGAGAGATTAAGCCAATCTGCTCTACTTGCCGAAATGCGTCTTGTTTCTGATGCTGAGGCTCTGGCTATTAAAAATTGGTTAATTAATGCAGGAATGACCTTTAAAATTGGAAAAGATGAAACAACAGAATTAACGGAAAATCAGATAATTGAGCAATTGAAAATGTATATTGCTGCAGTACGCATAGCTGATTTCTTTAGTTGTGACGCAATTGGCATTCAATATCAGCAGGGGTTGAAAGACATGGCGCCTGCATCCGACCTGGCAGAAGGTCTTCTAAACAATACTCTTCGTCCACCAGTGTTCCATCGCGAAACAGGCAAAGAATTATATGAAGGCAAAGCTTTACCTCATTTTAATGAAGTTGATGAATGTTCAGCCGTGGATGCGATAGTAACAAATCGTGTGATGACAGCCATGAGATTGGACCCTGCAACAACTTTGCATGACGTCCGATGGGGAGCGCGTTATTCTGATAATTTCATATGGGTATTTCAAATTTCAGGTGCAGTACCACCTTCACATATAATTAATGGCTACGCGGGAGCAATAAGTGTACGACAACCAGCAATGTATTTTCCTAAAGGAGGTGGAACAATAAAAGGAGAATGTAAACCCGGAGAAATTGTTTGGAGCCGTGTATTTGTCGTTGATGCAAAAGAGTTACATGTGGATATAGGCCGCGGTACAGCTGTCCATTTGCCTTCGGAAGAAACAAATTTCCGCTGGAAATCTACGACTGAAGAATGGCCAATTATGAATACTATACTTCATGGTGTAAACCGTGATCAACTTATGGCTCGCCATCGATCAAATCATATCCAAGTAGTATATGCCCCATCTGAAGAGATAGCCGATGAAGTTCTTGCTGCAAAAGCTGCTATGTTTTCTGAAATGGGAATTACAGTTCATATATGTGGAGATGTGAAAGTGGGGTAAATATGAGCCAAATCCTTCTTGGTATCGATATTGGGACATATAGCAGTAAAGGCGTTTTAGTCGAACCAAACGGTCGAGTTCTGCAAACATATGTTGTAGAACATTCAGTGGACATTCCAAAACCAGGCTGGGCTGAACAGGATGCTGATAAGGTATGGTGGGGAGATGTTGTAGAAATATGCCACTCGTTAATTAACTCTTCACCATATACAGGGGCAGATATAGCTGGTGTGGCAATTAGTGCTATTGGTCCATGTATGCTCCCTCTTGATTCACATGGAAAGCCGTTACGTCCGGGCATTCTATATGGAATAGATACGAGAGCTAGTGCTGAGATAGAATACTTAAATCGCATAATTGGCGCTGATAAGATCTTTGAATTCAGCAGAATGATATTGAGTAGCCAAGCAGTTGGTCCGAAGATATTATGGTTAAAAAATAACGAACCAGAAATATGGAAACAAGTTGATCGGATTACTACAGCAAGTAGTTATATTATATATAAATTAACTGGTGAGCATGTGATTGATCGCCACACGGCTAGCCATTATATACCGTTAATGAACTTGCAGATGGAGTGGGATCCAACTTTTGCAGACTACATAATTGATATAGAAAAACTACCACGTCTAGGGTGGAGTAATGAAATAGCAGGTGTGATTAGTCCTTCTGGAGCAATTGCCACAGGCTTACGTAGTGGAATTCCAGTTGCAGTTGGCGCTGTAGATGCTCTTAGCGAAGCCATTAGTGTTGGTGTTACTGACCCAGGAGATTTAATGATCATGTATGGGAGCACCGCATTTTTTATTTTAGTTCAAGAACTGCCAACCCCAGACAGACGCATGTGGAGCATTGCGGGTGCATATCAAGGTCAGTATAACTTGGCTGCGGGAATGTCAACTGCTGGATCATTGACAAGATGGTTTAGGGATCAACTAGCCCTTGATCTAGCCCCAGAGACTGCATATAGTGTATTATTCGAGCGAGCTTCGAAAATCCCTCCTGGCTCAAATGGGTTGTTGATACTTCCATATTTTAGCGGGGAGCGAACCCCAATTAATGACCCACAAGCTCGGGGAGTAATTGCAGGTTTAACATTAGCACACACTAGAGACCACCTATTTCGAGCAATCCTAGAATCTGTAGCATTTGGTATTAAGCACAATCTTGACACATTCCGAGAAATCGGTGCCCAAATTCATCGTGTTGTAGCAGTTGGTGGTGGAACAAAAAGTAGAGTTTGGCCTCAGATAGTTACTGATGTGTCAAACACTCCGCAAATTATCCCAAAGCTTACCATTGGTGCAAGTTATGGTGACGCTTTTCTTGCTGGCTTAGCTACTGGAATATTAAAAAAAGATGACATAAAAACTTGGGTAAAGCAAGATTATATAGCTGAACCTGATCGAAAGAAAAATGAAAAATACCAGAAATTATATGAAAATTATTTACAGCTTTATGAAAAGACAAAGAACATTGTACATCAATTAGGTGATGGATGATTAATTCTATCCACCAGTAAATTATTATCTCATGTTTATGAATTTTAATATTTTTTTATTAAAGGAGTTGATCTATCATAAAATTTTTATCGTTATAATTTAAACATAGGTAAATATCATTGTAATTATTCTACTCACTTGTGGGATTATTGAATTTATTAGTAGAACAATTTTAGGTGAAAATATTGTTCAATGTTTTTTTAACATAGTCTGGTCTAAAAACCAGCTTAAGGTCACGCCTAGGAACGGTTACGATGGGCATCATTTTTGTTCCCATCATTTTCGCCGCGCTGGTGTTCAATCTCAAACGCATGGTGAAAGTTTTTCCCGGGGTTGGCTTCAAAACACATCCCAAGCATAACCAAGGGAGATCAGTCGATGGGAACCTAAAGGAGGCATAATTTATGGGAATTTAGGTTAAATTTTAGTTGTAAAAAGTCAAATCGGTTATCCGTAAGGTTTTTATCAGTTGAGACTAATCATTAGTCACATATTAGAGTACATTTTTAACACCCAAGTAGTTATAAATTATATATCAACATATGTTGACAATAATATTTTTTTATGATATATTGTAAACGATTACAAAATATAAAGAAGACATTTAAAATTACGTTGAGATACAAATATTACGTCAACAAATTAAGTGACGTGAATTTTTAGGATTACCAGGCTAATTAAATTCGGAATATGGTGATTGTGGTAATTGATGGCAAATAATCCAAAAATATTGACTTTTTTTCTTTATTAATTGATTGTGCTATAAACATCATGTGTAAAACACGAGAAGGTTATGTTTACAAATTACAAATATATTAATCAAAATACAAAATTAAATAAGTTAAGTAAATTATTTTCCTCAAAATGGAATTCATTTATCGAAACTAATTTTATCTCTTGGATTCAAAAAATAATTGTCACACTTTCCCTTTCAATTAATAACGAGAAAAATACATACAAAGGGGACTTATCCAACAGTATAGAATTGTTTGCTCCATTAACTCCATTAAATAATTATTCCTTTGGAGAAATTCGAGGATGAATACAAAGACAATATTCAGTGGAATTGTATGCCCAATCTTAACCCCATTTAATACAAATGGGGAAGTTGATATAGAAGCTTTAAAAGTTTTGGTAGATTTTCTGATAGATCATGGTATAGAAACAATTATGACAGGGGGTACAACGGGTGAAGGTATGCTCTTATCCCTTGATGAAAGAAAAATAATAGCCGAGACTGTAGTAAAGAAGGCGAAAAACCGCTGCCATGTAGTTATCCATACAGGCTTCATCACAACCGCGGGAGCTCTTGAATTAACTCGTCATGCTAAAGCTATCGGAGCTGAAGGTGCCTCTATTATTACACCCTACTTTTATAGTTATAATGATGAAGCTTTATTTAACTATTATAAAATCATAGCAGATGAAGTTCCCGATTTTCCTATAGCCTTATATAGTTTTCCCGGAAATGCCAAACAACATATTCACTTGAATTTGTTCAAGCGTTTGATCAGTGATTTGCCTAACATCGTTGCTCTCAAATTGAGTGATCCAAATCTTATTTTACTTCAGGAGTATATACAAACCGGTGGCCCAGATTTTTCCGTTTTATGTGGTGTAGATGCATTAATGCTTCCAGCACTTTCGGTTGGAGCTAAGGGTGAAGTCTCTGGAAATGCTAATGTATTTCCAGAAGTTTTTATTAAATTATATAACTCTTATATGCAAGGTGATTTAGCAGAAGCACAAAAACAGCAGATATTAATAAATAAAATAAGAGCTGTTTTTAAAGATGAACTGGCATATTTTAAAGCCGCAATAAGTTTGCGAGGTATTCCAGTTGGTGACCCTCGTCCTCCTATCAGCAAATTAACCAATCAAGAATTAGCTGAAATGAAAGCGGGTTTAGCTGAATTACATTTGCTTTAGATCTGGATAGGATATTAATATCACGATATTTTGAATGGAGGAAATAATGTCTTTGATGAAAAACAATGAAAATAAAATTGATATTTATTACAATCAATTACCCGAAGATACAAGAATATTTTTGGATAAAGCGATAACTACTATTATCGAAAAAAAGCGAAAAGGTGGAAAAGTAATGGTAATAACCGGAAGTGGACCAAATATCCATGAAGGGGTAACAACTCTTATCGCTGAATTAATGGAAAAAGGCATAATAGACGCAGTTTCTACGAGTTCAGCAGTAGTTGCCCATGAACTCGGTGGCACGTTGGATAAAGTACGTCGGATTGATGGGATTAAATTAGGTGTATCACGTTCGATTCTTCCTAGAGGAAATATCTTTGAGATTACTCAAATGCCCGATGAACTTTTGGATACCATTAGCAAAGAAATGCCCATTGACTTAGATCTGATAAAACGTGGTAATGCTATGGAGGGAGATATCATAATCAAGGCAGCAGGCAATATGGCATACCCGATGGGTTTACGCACAGAGAGAATTTCTCGTGAAATTTTATACATGGCTAGAACATATGGCCTGCCTTTTGAGGTTGTTGCAGGATGGGGCGCTGATCCACATACAATGTTAGGTGTTGGATTTCGGAAAAATTTACCTGTTATCGTAAGTGTTCCTCAGTTGATTGGTGGGGGAAGTGTGGGACTTTCAGTTGGCGATAGCATATCAATCAGTGAGCGGTGTATGCGTATATCACAGATGATCGAATCATGTGACATTTTGATAGAATCGGCCATCGCTTTGACTCAGGAAATTCATGATGGACCATTTGAAACATATACAGGGCATGGCATATGGTCAAGTTGGGATGGATACCCAACAACACGTTTGGAAAACAAAGTACTAATCCGGATTGATTTAGATCCCAATCTTCAAAAAGCTTGGGAATTTGAGAGAAATAATTCTATGATTCAATCAGCTATAAATAAAGGCTTACCAAAAACAAAACTAACGGGCATTCCTTTCCGTATGGAGATGTCAGGCTTTGCACGTCTAGAGAGTAGTTTACCAATCATTGGTGATATTGGCATTATCTGGCCAATTATTGCATGGCGCGTAGCTAATGCTCTAGATATCGAACTGGATTTCCTCAGCCACCCACAAGAAACCTATGAAGGGAAAGAAATGCGTGAATGGATAGTAAATACTATCAGACCTTTTGATCGCAATGAAATGTTGAAACATAGCTTAGAAAGAGGTAAATAATGAAAATCGTATGCATTATTCCTTCGCGATATAAATCCACCCGTCTTGAAGGAAAACCTTTGAAAGATATCCATGGGAAACCCATGATTCAGTACGTTTATGAAGCAGCAAAAAAATCCGAACTTCTTAGTGATGTAATTATAGCAACAGATGATCAACGCATTATAGATGCAGTAGAAAAATTTGGCGGTAAAGTTGTAATGACATCTGTAAACCACAAGACGGGATCGGATCGGATTGCTGAAGTAGCAAAAAATATTGAAGCTGATATCATTGTTAATGTTCAAGGGGATGAACCACTTCTCAATCCCAAGCAAGTAGATGAAGCTGTTCAACCAATGATATCTGACCCCAATCTAAAGGTATGCACAATTTGTCGGCCAATATTCAACAAAGAAGATTTCGAAAACCCTAATGTAGTGAAAGTTGTTTTCAATTTGAATGGCGATGCAATGTATTTTTCACGCTCATTAATTCCTTACCCCCGAGAAAAAGAAAATCATAAAGTATATGAGCATATAGGTATTTATGTTTATCGCAAAGAATTCTTGTTGGAATATATCAAGCTACCCCAAACCCCTTTAGAGGTTACGGAATCACTTGAACAACTTCGCATCCTTGAAAATGGTATTCGCATGAAAGTTGTCGTTACGAAGTTTAAAGATAAGAGTTTAAGTGTTGATACTGCTGAGGACCTTGAAATAGTAAGAAATATTATTGGATTGAAACTCCAAAATAGATAGAGAGTGACAAATGGTAATAGCTAAACTTGCTGATATTAAAAGGCAAATTCCTATCACTCCAAATTTTGAAAAAGCATTAATGTTTCTGCTGAAGGTGAAAGATGAACCTTTTATAGAAGGTAAAATAATTTTGCAGGATAAACTTATATATGCAATTATGAGCAGTTACATTACTAAATCCATTAAAGATCAAATTGAATTGGAAGGCCATAAAAAATATATTGATATCCACTATATTTTGGAAGGTAAAGAATTAATGGGGTGGGCGCCAGCAGAGGATGTTCCAATTATTAATAACTATGATGAGAACCAGGATTTTTGGAATGGGCAGATACCCATTAAAGATATTTCTATTTTCCGGATAGCGGAAGGGCAAGTGGCTATTTTTTATCCTGAAGATGCACATGCATCCCAATTAACAGATGATCAGAATTTTTATGTTAAAAAAGTGGTTATGAAAGTACATATTGAATGAAAAGAAACCTTCCAAAATAATTATTCTAAAGGATGAGCGTGCATAATTTTTATTAGGAGGTGAAACTACAAGAGATTGATTATTATAAAAAACCAAGTGTATTTACCAATTTGAGTTTACAAAAGAAAGGAGAAAATCATGAAATCCCAAAAATTTACTATTGTTTTAAGTATTTTTCTTGCTGCTGTTATGCTTTTAGCAGCATGCAGCCCAGCTGCAACACCGGTTGCAACAGAAGTTCCTCCCACTGAAGCGCCAGCGGTTACTGAGGCACCAGTAACCACAGAAGCCCCAGTAATAACAGAAGCGCCTGCCACATCAAAACCTGAACCCATCACTATTCAATTTTGGGATGGTTTAGGTGCCCCCGATAACGCCGAGATGCAAGCGCTGGTCCAGCAGTTTAATCAAGAAAATACTGATGGGATTACTGTTGTTGATACTGAACTAGACTGGAATACCCTCTATAGTAAAATTCTACTTGATTTTAAGGCTGGAAACCCACCAGATGTTGTAACGCTACAGCAAACAGACATCCTAGAGGAAAAGGGGTTAGGCATCATACAGCCCATAGATGATCTCTATAAGTCTGTTAATATTGACCCCAATGATTTTATGGAAACTGCATGGAATGGAGCTCAAATTGATGGTGTACAATATGCAATTCCTATTGATGTACACCCAATTGTCCTATATATAAACACTGATCTCTACAAAGCAGCTGGTCTTGATCCTAACGCTCCTCCAACTAATATGGATGAGTTCCTAAACGCTGCTCAAAAGTTGACTGATAAAGCCAAAGGTGTGTACGGTTTTGGATTTGGCTACAACGGTGGATTACCCTTCCGTGTATGGATGTCTCTTGTTTGGCAACATAAAAATGGAGCGATATTAACACCTGATGGAACAAAGGCAGCCTTTAACTCACCCGAAGGCATAGAATCACTACAATTCTTGCACGACTTAGTTTACAAATACGGAGTCACTCCACAAGGCGAGCAAGATATTGACACTGATTTTAAGCAAGGTAAAGTTGCGATGGTCATTGAAGGACCATGGGAGATGGCAGATTTTGACACGGTTAATGGATTGAACTATATCACCGCCGAAATGCCTGTCTTTTATGACCAGAAGGCCACTTGGGCAAACTCACACACAATTGCCTTCCCGATCACAAATAACCCTGATAAAACAATGGCTGCGATGAAATTTGCGAAATTCTTGATAGATCACAATTTTGATTGGACAAAGAACACAGGGCATCAACCAGTCTTGAAAAGTGTCATGAATTCTGATGCATTCAAGGCGTTGACTAATTGGCAACCTATTGCAGCTTCTGTTTCCTTTGCACATTTCTACCCAGCTATTCCCCATGAATGGGAGGTCTTCGGACGCCAACCAACGTCCCCATTTGTGATTATGATGGAGTCGGTGATGTTGGATAAAGCTACTCCCAAAGAAGCCATTGCCACAGCTGAAAGTACCATAAATGATATTTTGTCAAAGTAATCTATTGATTTGACAAATAAAAAAAAATTTATTATCTTCTGCCGGTATTTCCGGCAGAAGATAATAACAAGGAGTAATTAAGTGAAAAGGAAAAGATATAATTCACAAAGTGCATACTTATTTATATTACCATATTTTCTATTATTACTTCTTTTTTTTCTACTCCCCGCTGGGCTCATACTGCCAATAAGTTTTACTAACTGGAGCATAGTAGGATCTCCGAAATGGGTTGGTTTAGGCAATTATATTCATATTTTTAAAAATAATTATTTTTGGAAAGCGCTAGGGAACACCCTTTACTATACAGTTATGGTAACAGTCTGCTTGACATTTCTCGGAATGTTTTTGGCAACTCTATTGAATCAAAAATTAAAAGGTCGGACAATTGGAAGAATGTTTGTTTTTATGCCATATGTTATTTCTAGTGCTGCAGCAGGCATTGTATTCCGATGGATATATGATCAAAATTTTGGCATTATCGCTAGTTATTTACATAAATTAGGATTACCCTCTATACCATTTTTGACAGATCCACGTTTAGCAATGATTTCTATTATTCTGATGAATTTATGGTGGTCAGTGGGTTTCAATACAATTATTTATCTTGCAGCGCTTCAAGGAATTCCAGAGGAATTATATCAGGCAGCAGAAGTGGATGGAGCTAGCTCGACACAAATATTCTATTTTATTACTTTACCATTATTAAAACCTATTACGTTGTATGTAACTGTATTGTGCTTTGCAAATTCTTTTCAAATGTTTGATGAAGCTTACATAATGACCCAGGGAGGGCCACTCGGTTCAACAACTACTCTTGTTTTACAAATGTGGAACACAGCTTTCTCAAACTTTCACTTTGGAGAAGCAGCTGCAATTTCCATGATTATTATGGCAATAATTATGATCGTTACTCTCCTTCAATTTAGATTAGGCCGTCAGAAAGAAGAGGGTTAAAGATGATTTATAAAATTTCACGTATATTTATTTACATGATTTTATTTTTTGTGATCTTTATCTATGCCACGCCTTTTTTCATAATTCTAACTACTTCTTTTAAAACCAATACTCAGGCGATGTCGGGAACCTTTTCTTGGATTCCCAATCCAATTATTCTTGACCAGTATAAATACACTCTTAATCATTACCCCTATACTCGCTGGTTGATAAATAGTGTTATTGTAACAATAGGAACTGTGTTTCTTGTTTTGATCGTGAGTTTACCGGCAGGATTTGCTTTTGCACGGCTTAAGTTTAAGGGTAAAGAAGCTATCTTCACGGTATTAATGTTAACAATAATGATACCTTTTGCTGCTTATTTGCCTGAACTATATCTAGAAATGTCTAGTTTAAAATTAATAAATACTTACACAGGTTTAATTATTCCGTTTGCCACAAGTGGTGTAAGCATTTTCCTTTTCCGTCAGTTTATTTCTCAATTACCAAATGAGCTGGATGATGCTGCTCGGATAGATGGATGTAATAATTTCCAGATATTTTCAAAGATCATCTTACCATTAACAAAACCAGCTGTTATCTCAGTTGTAATTTTTACTGCAGTAAAAAGCTGGAATGCCCTTATGTGGCCTTTGATTGCAGCCTCAAACGATAAAGTCAAGACATTACCTGTAGGTTTAGCTGTAAACATTTTTCAAGCAACTAACCCTGGATCAAATAACCCTACCCCTTATGGCATAGTTATGGCAGCTACAATTCTTTCCATCCTTTTACCTGTGTTGCTCTTCTTATTCTTACAACGTTATTTTGTACAAGGAATTGCGACCACTGGTTTAAAGTAATGGATATATTAAGATTACAATCAATAATTAGATAACTAAAAAATTTTAATACGTCCATTCTTTCTAAGTGATATAAAAGGAGTCATTACATATATGAATTCATTTATGATTTTTTCGGGTAGTGACCGCTTTCCATCTAGTCATGCAGGAACAATTTGTGAACTTCCCAATGGAGACCTCTTAGCAGCTTGGTATTCAGGTAAGCGTGAGGGCTCACCTGATTCAGTAATTCTTGGAAGCCGTTTAAATTTAGGAGAAAATAGATGGCAAGAGCCAAAAATCTTAGTGAATGTCGTTAACCATGCCGCAGGAAATCCCCGTCTATTTTTAGGACCTGATAATGCGATTTGGTTAATTGCTCCGGTGAATTATGGCCATTGGTGTAATGGCGGGACACGTTTGTTTTTAAAAAGAAGCTTTGACCATGGCATAACATGGAGTGATTTGGAAATATTCCCTGCAAAACGACGTGTTCTGGGAAAGAATAAACCTATTCATTTAAAAAATAGTAGTATCTGGATTTTCCCTATGGATTATGAAGGAATAGGAAAAATTACTTTTATGCGCTCAGAAGATAATTGTCGTCACTTTCAAATTATAGATTTACCTAATAACCCTTTTTATCTAGATCAACCCACGGTTGTTGAATTAAATAACCATGAGCTGTTAGCTTATGCTCGCTCTTGGGAAGGTTATATTTATGAGACACACTCCATGGATACTGGAATGACATGGTCTTTTCCGACAGCGACATCTCTGCTCAATCCAAATAGCGGGATTGATATGACCTATACAGATAAAGAAAAATTAATTCTGGTCTATAATCCTGTCGCTTTGGGACCAAATGGTAACCTAGTAGTAAATCATCATGGAAAATTTAACAACCTTGAAAAGAAAAAGACAATGGAAAAACTCAAAAAGGCTAGTGATCATGAATTAAACCGTGTGATTGACCAAAAAAATCCAGAACAGATTGAATATATTGATAGCTATCCTTCATGGGGTCCAAGATATCCATTAGTGGTGAGTGTATCATCAGACAATGGTAAATCTTGGTCGATTCAAAAAGTATTAGAAGAACAACCTGGAGAATTTAGTTATCCAGCTATTATTACTAGTTCAGATAAGCGTATACATATACTTTATACCTATAATCGTACAGGAATCAAGTATTGTTCTTTTGATCCTGAAGAGTTGTAAATATAAAATGTGTGTTTTGCCTGTGTTGTAATTTCTATGAGTTTTAAGATATGCGTAATTGGCTGTGGTGAGATTGCCCGCGGATTCCATGGTCCAGTCTATAAACGTTATGCTGAAGATAATCTAGGACAGGTTGAGCTAGTGGCTTGTTCCAGCCGTCGAATTGAAAACGCGCGTAAATTCGCTGTGGAATTTGGTTTTCTGCATGCCTATGATAATTATGTCAAGATGCTCGATATAGAACAACCAGATGTAGTTTGTTTGAATGTACCACCTTCGGAGATTTGTTCTATAACTTGTGATGTACTTAAAAGACGTATCCCTATTTTATTAGAAAAACCACCTGGGTTAACAACAGCTGAAATTGATTTAATGATTGAAGAAGCTGAGAAGGGCAATGTCCCAAACCAAGTAGCTTTTAATCGAAGATATATGCCCTTGGTTATTTGGTTAAACAAAATGATACAGCAAGAATTTAATATCAAACAATTGCAATCAGTCGGTTTTGAGATGACACGCATTGACAGGCGTGAAGCTGATTTTTCAACAACGGCTATTCATGGGATTGACTTATTACGAATGATTACTAATAGTGATTATTTGCGTGCATCGTTTGATTATCAAGAGCTTTCGCAAATTGGACAAGGAATTGCGAATTATTTTATTGAAGCTGAATTTAGTAGCGGAATTCATGGTCAATTAAGTTTTTATCCGCTAACAGGTAAGATACGAGAACATTTATTAATTAATTTGTTCAACAATATATCACTTGAATTGGATTTACCCATTTGGAGCATTAAAGGCCATTCAGGACTTTTGAAAGTTTACCAAAATGATAATTTGATTCGGCAATGGACTAGTAATGATTTATCCAATTTGGAAACAGCAACGGATTGGTGGATAAATGGTTTTTGGAATGAAGATGTGTCCTTTTTTGAGAGTATTCGTCATGGACGTTATCCAGAGATAGATCTCAGATTAGCACGGCAGTCTGTAGTAATTATGGAAAAAATCAGAGATCGTAAAAAATGTTATATAGCATGAATACAAAATGATAGATTAAAAATAATTTTATCTAATGCTACATCAGTGTTTTTTTATGATATTTTTATTATTCGTTCTCTAGAAACAAATCTGATTGTATCAAAGTTTCGCGGTAAATATCCGCAACTGGTATGTTGAGTTTTTCAGCTAAAGCTAAGCAGTCCTCGTATTCAGGACTTGCTTGTATAACTTTACCGTTTAATCGTTTTAATTTTACTGTAACTTCGCCATAGCGAGTTTTTATGCGTTGCATTTCTCCTACTGCTTTATGCCGCCATATTTCCTTTACACGTACTCCCATAGTACTAGTTTCGCGAAGAATTAATTGAGTAAGGACAGCTTCATTTTGCTTTAGGGCAATAACACTCAGTTTTATTCCTGGGCGATTTTTCTTCATTTGTATTGGCGTAAAATAAACATCCAGAGCTCCGTTATCAAAGAGGTGTTTCATAACAGAGGCGTAGAACTGAGGATTCATATCATCGATATTGGTTTCAATTTCAATGTGATTTGTCTGAGAAGTGATTTCTTCACCTAACAATACGCGAAGGACATTTGGCCAATGAAATTCTTGTTTCCCTGCCCCAATACCAATTTTTTCTAGACGCATTGCGGGTTGTTCATATTTTGCAAAGGTGGCAAGAATAGCTGCACCAGTTGGAGTGGTTAGTTCCTGCTGAATTTCCTTAGGAACAATTAATGCTTTCGACCTCGTTAGAAGTTCCAAGGTAGCTGGAGCGGGCAAAGGAAGAAGGCCATGTTGGGTAGTAATCATGCCACTACCAAGCGGGATCGGTGAAGCATATACTTGTTTTACATTAAAGAAGTCCAATGCTATAGCAGCACCAACAATATCTAAAATCGAATCCGAAGCACCAACTTCATGAAACTGAACTTCTTCTAATGGAATGCCATGGATTTTAGCTTCAGCATCTCCAAGAGTAGTAAATATATCGATAGCTTTTTGTTTTATTCCATCAGATAAACCACTAGTTTTGATTATCTCAAGAATACTACTTAGGCTACGGTGTTCATGATTGAGATGCACTTTTACTAAATCAAAATCAATCTGTGTTGCAATCAGCGCGCCTTTTCTTACTTTCTTCACGGTGATATCCCTGAATTCAGGTAAGTTTATTTTTTGAAAGTTGTTTTTTAATACATCTAAAGGCAATCCAGCATCTACCATTGCTCCCAAAAACATATCCCCACTAATCCCAGAAAAACAATCACAGTATATTATGTTCATTTTTTACTCCTTCGTTTAGACTGCCTTGTCGATATCCCTTCAAATCAACGGAAATATACAGAAAGCCAATATCATTAAAAAAACTAACAACTTCTTCTTTATTGTTTATTAGCTCAACAATTTCTTCAGAATCAACTTCAATACGAGCCAAATCCTGATGCATCCGTACTCGTATATTTCGAAACCCTAATTTGGTCAGGAATTGTTCTGCAGATTGTACTCTTTGTAACCCTTCTTCTGTAATTAAATTATTATATGGAAATCTTGTTGCCAGACAAGGAGAACTTGGCAAGTCCCAAACTGGTAAATTTAATATTCTAGATAGGATTCGAATTTCAGTTTTTGCCAAACCGACTTCAGCTAGTGGGCTTAATGTTCCAGTTTCAATCACCGCCTGACGACCCGGTCGATAATCATTAAGATCGTCTGCATTTTGCCCTTCTAAAATCACCTTATATTGATTATCTTTCGCAAAATCTTGTAAAAGGTTTAACATCGAGAGCTTGCAAATATAACAGCGATTAGGAGGGTTTTTAACAAACTGAGGATTTTGTAAAAGTGGATATTCTAAAATCCTAAAACAAAAACCTGCCCTTATTGCCCATTGCTTTGCTAAATTTTTTTGATATACTGGGTCTAAGCCTGTATTTATATAGATTGCACATGAACGTTCAGCCATCACTAAAGAAGCAACATATGCTAAAAAAGTGCTATCAACTCCACCTGAATAGGATATTATTGCGGAATCCAATGTTTGTAATTTTTGTATCAAACTTTGCCATTTTTCTAATGTTTTTTTATCAACTTTCTGTTCGTATAATTTGTTACTAATAGATTCTAAGTAAGTCATTGTTTATTCTTCGCTATTTGATTAATTCGAGATGCTACTACTCCTGCACCAAATCCATTGTCAATATTCACCACAGCAACTCCCATAGCGCAGCTAGTAAGCATTGATAAAAGAGCTGATAGACCATTAAAATTTGCACCATAACCAACACTTGTTGGCACTGCAATAATTGGGCAAGAAACCAACCCACCAACTACACTCGCCAGTGCCCCTTCCATTCCAGCAATAACAATCACAACATTGGCAATTCGTAATTTAGGTAAAAAACTCAATAATCTATGCAATCCTGCAACCCCCACATCATAAATACGTTCTACCTGATTTCCCATAATTTCTGCGGTTAATGCAGCTTCTTCAGCAACAGGAATATCTGAAGTACCTGCTGTGATTACCACAATACCCTTGTTACGTTCTCGATTCTTTTCTGCATCAAAATAGAGTATTCGAGCAAGTGGATTGTATACAAGGTCAGGGATTCTATCTTGAACATAAGAAGCCATTTCAGCTGATACCCGTGTAGCCATAACTTGGGATGAGTGCTTTATTAGGTGTATAAAAATATTTGTTATTTGCTCATTAGATTTTCCTTCACCATATATCACTTCAGGAAATCCGTTCCGAATAGGACGTAATAAGTCAAGTTTAGCATAATTTTCTAAAGTTTCATATGGCGCTTCATTAATTGCCAATAATATTTCTTCAAGAGAAATTTCGCCTTTATTAATGTAATCTAAAATCTGGCGTAATTGTTGTTCTTCCATTTACCTACCAATTATATTATTGATTAATCCCATTAAATCATTATTTAAAGGATTATACAAGGTCGAGATTGTTGAAAAACAAATAATTAATTGACCAAATTGTCAGACTTTAATATACTGCTTGTAGTCGTAGATAACGGCCAAAAGCAAGCCAATCTGATTCAGCAGACTCATATAGAAAAAGAGACTTTTGTATAAACTTGAAGAATTTGAATTTGTTCGGTAATTTTTTGAATTATCACATCGTGCCAAAGAATCATTTTTTATGTAAACCTAAACAACAGATTCCATGGTAACGTTTTACCCCGACGCTTAATCAAGCTTTACTAATGTTATGGTATGTATGGTCGTCCGCCCTTTGATTCAGACCTGATACTGAAGATGGAAATCATCTCCTATTTTTACA
>DTPJ01000336.1 GCA_011334435.1 Candidatus Poribacteria bacterium
TATCGCTTAATGCGGCGCTAAATACGCCGACATCATCAATAACACCCTTAAAACTCCAATCCGCCCCAGCCTTCCATTGTGCAAGCCATATAGCCCCAGATTCATGATTCTTTGAGAAATCGGGCTTCCCTAACTTTTTCTCTTGGACCATTTTATCGTTCACATATAATCTAAGCGTGGATCCGTCCCAACTCAAAGCGACAAAAGCCCATTCTCCTTTCGTCCATGTTCCGCCTCTGATGTTGCTCGCAGCTTGATCGCCTGCTATCATAATGCTCCCATAGAAATCAGTGGGACCGATCTGTATAGTTGGATTGTGCCAGTCTCTCTCAATTATCCTTGTATTAGCATTAGGTGGCGTCCCTGTCGGCATAACCCATAAAAGATACGTAAAGCCATCAACGTATTTGTCCGTAGTCGCTGACGCGGGGATTTCAGCATGATTAGTGCCATCAAATTCCAACGCACTGCCAAATTTTCCCTTGACCCACTGAGCGCCGACAACTTTGCCATTATTTCTGTTCGGTGATGAGTCTTTCATAACAGTTCCGCTACCTTCATCAAGTAGCCATATTCCGACTATGGTCTTTGGATCAACCTTTGCATAAGTCACAGAAACAGAAAATAGAAAAATAGCTATCATGCCAATAATAATTGATCTTCGTTTCATATTCGTATATCCTCCAAGTTAATACTTATAATCTGGATTGCGTTCAGGGATTTTCGCCCCGACATTAGCTTTCCAGTTGTCTAACATCTCTTTAAGCTCCTTTGTTAAATTTCGTTTCTCTTCGCAGAGATTATTTTTTTCGCCCTCATCATCGCGAAGATTATACAATTCTAACCTTCCATCTTCAAAAAATTCTATTAGCTTGTAATCTCCGCAACGCACAGATGCACCGGGAGTCCCTCCTTGATTGCCATAATGCGGGTAATGCCAAAAGATCGCTTCTCTATCAAGCGTAGTCTTACCGTTAAATAGACTGAAAAAACTGACTCCGTCGCAATGCTGATCAGGCATAGGGTCTAATCCTGCCATTTCAAGTATAGTAGGGTAAAAGTCCGTGCTTGTTATTGGCACATCACAGACACTCCCAGCTTTTATGACATTTGGATATTTTATTATCAATGGTTCACGAGTTCCTCCCTCATACATCCAGCCCTTGCCCTCGCTTAATGGCAGGTTACATGTTGGCGATCCTTCGGCGGTAGATAGCCCGCCATTGTCAGAGGTGAAAAATATAACTGTGTTGTCTGAAAGACCTAATTCCTCAATAGTGTTAATCAATCTGCCGATATTTTCGTCAAGGTTTTCTATCATTCCAGCATAAGCAGGATCAGACTGTAAAAGTCGCCTTACGATTCGCTTGTCTTTCTTATGTTCACAGGGGAAAAAGTCGCCTTCCTCAAAGGTTTTTAGTTTATCCAATCCGAGATTTTTTGCTTTCTCTTGATATTTCTTAACATATTTTTCAGGAGTTTGTATCGGTATGTGGACTGCGTAATGCGATAGATACATAAAGAAAGGTCTATCACCATTATTTTTGATCAGTTTGATAGCCTCATCAGTCAATCTGTCTGTCAAATATTCACCATCAGGACCGTTTGGGAAATTTGGAATATTATAAGGGCTAAAATATGTTCTTGGAGCGCCCCAATGACACCCAGCGATGTTGACGTCAAAGCCATGATTTTCTGGATAATATGGTTCATCTCCGAGATGCCATTTCCCAACGTGATAAGTGTTATAACCTGCTTCTTTCAATGCGTCAGCAATAGTTATCTCCTCCAAAGGCAAATAATGAATGTAAGGTGCATCTATCAACTTTCCTCTCGCATTTCCGCCGATATAGTTAGTCAGTCCGAGCCTTGCTGGATACTTGCCTGTCATTATGCTTGCACGTGTCGGAGAACATACTGGGCATGAGGCACAAGCATTTGTGAACCTGACGCCCTCTTGTGCCAAGCGATCAAGGTTTGGTGTCTCATAAAAAGGACTGCCACAGCAAGCTAAGTCCTTCCATCCCATATCGTCTATCAATATAAAGATAAAGTTTGGTTTATTCATTATATAGCCTCTATTGTTGATGGTGGTTTAGGGGTTATATTATAGGTTACGCTAACAACACCGGGAATTTCATTGACAATTCTATTAGCAAGTTTATCAAGTGTATGATAGGGCAATCTTGTTGGCTCTGCTATTCTTGCGTCAATGCTGTCCCAACATCTTATCTCAATTTGCATTCCAAAATCTCTCTTGCCATCTCTTACACCAGTCACTTTATCCTGATGTAATATTGCTAAATATTGAAATGCGGAAACGTGCGCCAATTCTGTCTCAACAATATGTGTCGCTTGTCTGACGATCTCTATTTTCTCTGGTGTTACTTCGCCGATTACTCTTGCTGCAAGGGCAGGACCTGGAAATGGTATTCTATCAAATATTGACGCAGGCAAGCCTAAATATTTCCCGACTTTTCTGACACTGTCCTTTCGTAACTGCACAAGCGGTTCTATAATTCTATATCCAAAAGCCTTTTGAGGGTCAATCCCGAGTTGCTCAAAGACGTTATGTTGCCTCTTGATGCCTGCGACTGTTTCATCTACATCAGTAAGGATTGTTCCTTGTAGCAAAAATTTTGCTCCGCTTTCTTGAACTAATTTGCCGAAAACCTTTTTATAAAATGTCTGCGTGATCGCCTCTCTTTTCTCCTCAGGGTCTGTTATGCCTTTTAATGCGTCAAAAAATTCATCTTGGGCATCAATGATCTCCACATTAACTCCTAATTCCTTAAATATTGACAAGACCTTTTGAGGTTCGTCTTTTCTCATTAATCCGTTTTGAATGAAGTATGTTTTAAGTCTTTCTCCCAAAGCTTTATGCCCTAACATAGTGACG
Source organism: Candidatus Poribacteria bacterium (assembly GCA_011334435.1). Classification (GTDB taxonomy): domain Bacteria; phylum Poribacteria; class DTPJ01; order DTPJ01; family DTPJ01; genus DTPJ01. Next base: position 2,900 of record DTPJ01000336.1, read on the forward strand.
GTAGATGAATCCACGCCACCAGATAGGGCATTTATGGCGATGCCATCTCCTACTATTACGGAGATTTCCGCTGTTTTTTGTTCTACAAACTCCTTTACATTATGATCATCAATTATTATTTCCTCAATTGACATAGCATCAACTCCTTTGCTTGAATCAGATAAAAAACTGTAGCTTGTTACAATATAAATTTTATGTTATTATTGATAAAAAATAAAGACTAAAAAGGTGATAATATGGATTTGAAAAATCGTCAAGACCACAGAGAATATATACGAATATTAAGGCAGATGTCGCCAGAACAACGATTAATGAAAGCATTTGAGCTTTCTGATTTCACAAAACAGCTTTTTGAGCAAGGATTACGTAAGAGATTTCCCGATTTAGACGAAAAAGAATTCAGAAAACTATTTTTGGAGCGACTTAGCAAATGTCACAACAGGAACTATTAAAAAAAGTAATACAAATTCTTGATAAGATTGGAATACAATATATGATAACAGGTTCTATTGCATCAAGCCTTCAAGGAGAACCGCGATCTACCCATGATATTGATATAATTGTCGCTGTTGAGAAGTTTCCTGTGGATGAGTTATTGTTAGCATTTCCCGATACTGATTTTTATTTGAGTAAAGACTCTATTTTAGATGCTATAAAAAACAAAGGAGTTTTCAATTTATTAGACATAAAAGATGGAAGTAAGGTTGATTTTTGGATACTAACTGATGAACCCTATGATCAAACTCGCTTTTCAAGGAGATATATTGAGGAAATATCTGGCGTTAAAATGAATTTCTCTACACCCGAAGATACGATTTTGGCAAAATTATATTGGGCAAAACTATCGGGTGGAAGTGAGAAGCAGTTCACTGATGCACTTAGAATTTTTGAATTGCAATTCGGAAAATTAGATATAGATTATATAGAACACTGGACAAAAAAATTAAAAATAGAAGAGCTATGGGATCAGTTAAAAAGTAAAGCAGAAATTATTTATTAGAATCAATTTCTATTATATTTCCCTTATTCTTAATCTCAGAATTATCACATCATTATAATAGCTTTGGTTATGTCTTCCTCTCCTTGTGCTAACTTATCAAAAGCCTTGTTTATTTCTGAAAATCTGAATTTGTGGCTGATAATTGAATTCAAGTTAATTGCGGAAGAATTGAACAGATCAATAGCGATAGAAATATCCCCAAAATACGTTGTAAATCCCATAACTCTTATGCCATTCATAGTTATTTTTGTTAGTGGTAGTTGGACAGGTCTATTTCCCAAAGGTTCAAGCATTACAACAGTTCCTCCTGGGCAGACAAAATCAAAGGCTTTTTCCAGATATTCAGGTTCGCCTGTGCATTCAAAAACATAAGCCGATCCTGCACCCTTTGTTATAGCCATTACAAGTTCATTTGCTTCGTTTGTGGAAGGATTGACTGTATAATCTGCCTCAAAGTCTGCGGAAAGATGAAGCCTTTCTATAAACTTGTCCATCACAATAACCGAAGCACCCGATCGCTTGGCGGTTTGTAATGTTAGCAATCCAGTTGAGCCAGCACCTATTATAACGATCACATCACCGATGCCAACGCCAGTTTTTCTTAATGCGTGTATTGATATTGACAAAGGTTCAATCAAACATGCCTCTTCATAGGAAAGGTTATCACCTTTAAGATAGACAAGAGAAGCATTCGCGGATATATACTCTGAAAATGCCCCTTCAGCATTATATCCCATCATTTTAAGATTTTGGCAAAGACTATGGTTGCCTGATAAGCACGATTGACACTTTTTACACGGCATTAAAGGCTCTACAATGACCTTATCACCGACGGAAAAATTATCAACATTCTTTCCTGTGGCGACGATCTCGCCTGAAACTTCATGTCCCAAAGTTATTGGATAATATATAGCAGGATGTAACCCCCTATATGCCAACACATCAAGACCAGATATGCCAGCGGAACACACCTTAATAAGCACCTCGTCATCGTCAATCTCTGGCGGATCAACCTCTTCTATAACAATCTTATTCGGTTCTTTGCAAATAGCTGACTTCATTTTATCTTTTCTCCTTCAAGAGCGAATTTATAAAGCAAAAGCATATCATCTTCACAGCAGACACGCGGATTTGATAGATGGCAATGGTCTTCCATAGCTTTTTTTGCCATAACTTTAATCATATCGGAATTCACATTAACCGCAGAAAGACTGTCAGGCAAGCCAATATCCCTGCATAGATCATAAACAGCTCGTATTGATGCCTTCGCTGATTGAATAGTTGACATGCCATAAGTCTCTACTCCCATAGCATAAGCGATGTCAGCGTATTTTTCAATAGCAAATTCCAAGTTGAATCTCATAACATAGGGCAACATAATAGCATTAGCGACACCATGATGGACATTAGCATCTGTTGAAAGCTGATGTGATAGAGAATGTGACGCGCCAAGTCCCTTATTAAAAGCCAATGCACCCATCATAGAGGCTAAAGACATATTTTTTCTTGCGTCAATATCTGATCCGTTTTTGACTGCTTGTCTAAGATTTTTTGCGATAAGCTGTATCCCTTTTATTGCAATCGCATCAGCTAATGGGTTATATCTTGTTGAAACATAAGCTTCAATATTATGGCTAAGTGCGTCAATCCCAGTCGCAGAGGTCAAAAATGGCGGGACATCTATCGTAAGATCAGGGTCAATAACTGCTAATGATGGCGGGATATGACGAATGATCCGTTTACGATTTATAGCAGTATCGGTTATTATGCTTCCAGTTGATACTTCCGAGCCTGTCCCAGAAGTTGTTGGAACTGCTATCAATATTGGTTTATCTCCTGAAATATTGGCAGGGACATAACAATTTTTTATATCACTGTTATTAGCTAAAACTGCTCTAATAGCTTTACCTACGTCCATCGGGCTTCCACCACCGACTGCTAAAATTGCATCGCAGTTATTGGACTTATAAAACTCTAATCCCTTTATCACATTCCTATCAATTGGGTTAGGCTGAACCTCACTGAAAATAGCATATTTGATATTTGCTGATTTAAGAATATCTGATAGTTTGTCTATTATGCCTGCCTTTATTATGCCTTCATCAGTGACTAACAATAAGTTTTGGACATTGAGTTTTTCTATATAATAGGGAAGGTTTTTGACAATGCCAACTCCAAATTCAATTGTGGCACCGAATATTTTGGTAGAAAATGACTCTTCCATCATTTTACATGCACCTCTGCAAAACTTGGAATTAAAGGATCAGAAATACATAGTTTGATTATTTTTCATCTTTTGGCAATGGACGATAGACGCTTGGCGGGGCAGATTTGATCGCTTGTTCTTCTAAAAACTCTTTCCATGTCGCATGAGTCCAATACGAACTTGCTCTTACTAAATATTTTGTAGCGTTTTGATAATCATTTAGGTTATAATATTTAACCGCTTCTTTGAATTCCTCAACAGATTTCTTTAGCAGATCAACTGCATCTTCACGTTTGAAAATTCCGCGTCTCAAGGCGGTTTCCATCATGGATAATTGCCAGCCGAAACTGCCATGAGATAGATTATCCATATAGGGAATAAAGGCGTTCCAAGGTTTATCCATGTAGTATATGTATTTTTCCTCATCATTTGCGAACTTTTTTCTACCGTCTTTCTCATCTGATAAAGCGAATTCTGCCAATTTTCTGCCTAAGTGTTTAGCTTCTTTGAGGGCGTCTTGATAATATGACGCATGAACCGCCAAGCCATCTATATATCTTAAACTGATAGCAAAAGCCCATTTGCAAATCTCTGCATAAGCCAACCTGTGCATGCCTTGATTTGTCGCACAAGATATTGAGACCATCGGCATCCCTTCTAATTTACCGCTCCAAACAAAGGGATAGCATCTTTCAAAAAACAGATGACATTGTGACGATGGTCCCCACATATAAACTGGATCGGCGATTATCCATCCATTTGCGTTTTCAACCTTTTGGAATAGCTTGCCTTTCCCATTTTTTCCAAAGTCATCATCAAGGATACAATTATGGTCGGCATCTCTTATGCAATGAAAACAACTGGTGCATGGGCTAAACTTATAATCGTGAAGTTGTAATAAATCAACCTCAATACTGTTTGAGACCTCTTTTGCTCCATTAATAGCCTCAGACAATAAGCCTGCGGTGTATCCTTTTTTCCTGCCACTACATAATATAGCAAGAATCTTAGCCATAGCAAGCCCTCATAAAAGTAGATCATATTGTCAGTTCGCATTGAGACAGCTATTAACAATTAATCTTTATTAAACAGGATTTGGGATCGCTGGTTCAGGTTCTAACATAACAGCTTCCATATAGTATTTTATCGTTTCTTTTATATATTCCTCGTCCAAATACCCGACAGGTGAAACAGTCTCCAAAATCCTACGAGGTATTCGCATTTGTTCTGGTTTAAATCCCTCGCGGAATTTAAATTTATTTTTCTCAAATAGCGTCTTGGCGCCGATCTGATTTAGTTCATCTTGGGACATCTCAAAACCAGATAATCTCAATGCGTCAAGGACAATCTCTGGTGTATATATTCCTCTGGCAAAATAGCATACAACGAGGCTTGATAATATCTGTCGCCATTGTTCTTCTTTGATTAACAGTCTGGCAAGTTCCTGAGGTGAAACTTTTTCTTTTATAAGAGTCTTTTGGTCAACGGAGTAACCAGCATTGTCAAGATGGCTATGCCTTGCTCCTGTAAAAAAGCCTATATGTGCTGCGGGTCCTGTATGGTAGCCAGGCATTTCATTTCCACCATAGGAAAGTGCAAACTCCTTACCGCCATAAATGTCAGACGCATATTCAACGCCTTTGGCAAGGGCTTTATAGAAATCATTTGGCTGATCAATGATATTTTCAACTGCTCTGATGTAGCATCTATAATCTCCCCAAGATAACTTGACACCATCAGTTTCTCTTTCAGAAATTAAGCCTTTCTCATAAGCTTCTGTTGCCCAAGCAAGTATAACTCCCGTGCTCATGCAATCCAAGCCATAAGTTTCAACTATTTCTAATAGCTTTAATAGATCAGGTATATCTGGTATGCCGAGCATCGATCCAAGGGCATATATCGGTTCATAGTCATAAGGGATCATTGATGTTTTATAGAAATAAGGTTCATCTTTATATGGCTGTCTTAATGCTGCGAGATGTATGCAACCGACTGGACAGTGTGCACAGGCGACCCTACGTCCAAGATAATCTTCTGCGAATTTTTCGCCTGAGATCCTATGGGCGCTTTCAAATCTGGATTGTTTCAAATTTCGTGTCGGCAAACTGCCTAATTCATTGAGAGGAAGGACATTCTCTGACGTCCCAAGTTCGCGATATTTCTTTGTAGCTTTGTCTAATGTAGCTTGATATATACTATCATACACTTTGAGATATTGCTTTCTATTTGATACTGGCACAGAATGTTTTCCAGCAAAGACAAGAGCTTTAAGTTTTTTGCTTCCGAAAACTGCGCCAAGTCCGAGCCTTCCAAAATGTCTGTATGTTTCCATAGAGACACTTGCATAAGAGATCATACGTTCGCCAGCAATGCCTATACGGATAATTGTCCTTATGCCTGGGTCTGGCTCGTAGTCTCTTATAATTCTGCCAACTGTGTATGAACTATGCATACCCCATAAAGCAGAAGCATCTCTGATATATGCTTGGTTGTTATGGACTGAGATAAATACAGGAGATTCACTGACGCCCCTTATAACAACCGCACCATACCCAGAAAGCCTTATTGAGGTTGCGCTTCTTCCGCCGGAATGGCTTTCGCCTAAATTTCCTGTATGCGGAGATTTGAACATCGCCACAGTTTTTGACGCCATCGGGAAAAGACCTGTCAAAGGACCTACTGTGAGTATAATAGGATTTTCAGGACCAAGCGGATCAGCTCCTTCTGGGCATTCTTCTTGCAGAAGCCGTATCCCTGCACCTGCTCCTCCGATGGTATCCTCAAAAATTTCAGGACGATCTTCGTTCCATATCCTACGCTTTGTCAGATCAACATAAAGTATACGTGATAAAGTGTCATTTTCTAACATCTTGTTTATACCTCCGAAAGCTCTTCTTCGGGAATATTTTCAATGGCAATAACACTGCAAGGGCAGTATTTTACACAATATCCACAAGCAATACAGATCATAGGTTTCTTTATTTCTGCATCCCAAAAGACAGCACCTATGGGACACGCCTTGACACATAACTGACAGCCTATACATTTGTCAGGATTATAGGCAACGCCACCTGTTTTCTTGGGAACAAGTGCATCTGTTGGACAGACTTTACTGCATTGTGGTTGTTCACAAGCCCTACAAACGATGACAACAAAGCCATGTTCAATGCCACCTTCTGATCTGATACCTATTCGGCTTTCTGCCAAACCACCTTGACCAGTTCTTCTGGCACATGCAAACATACAGCTTTGGCATCCGATACATTTTTCATTATCTAGGACAGCAAGTCTTTTCATTGTATCTCTTAAAAGCCTCCAAATTTATATTAAGATTTACTAAAATTTTTTCTTAAAAAGTAAATTTAAGGTATTATTCTAATATATATAGAAATTTAAGTCAAGCTATTTTTGCTGAGCCAGTCCAATTCAAATTTTAGGTAAAATGTTATCAGCCACAGAAACACAAGAAAAAGTGATCAGTAATCAGTAATCAGTGATCTGTAATTGGCGGTTCAGAATTTCAAAGCTTGACCGAATAACAACAATATGTTAAAATTCATAACAATAATCCTTATTAATAACTAAACAAAGAATATTACAAACTCTTACTTAATAAATTTTCTCTGGATTGAAAGATGAATATAAAGCGAGAGCTTAGCAGGCAACAATCTAATGCTGTGTATCATTATAAAGGACCTTTACTCGTCTTAGCAGGACCAGGAAGCGGAAAAACGAGAATTATCACTCATAGAGTTGCATATCTTGTCCATAACCATAATATACCACCTGAAAGCATACTTGCAGTAACATTTACAAATAAAGCAGCTCAAGAGATGATAGACAGGCTCCATGATAATGATCTATTAGGCGAGACAATTGGGGCAGATGTATGGATACATACTTTCCATGCGGTATGCGTTCGTATTCTTAGAAAATATGGCGATAAAATTGGTCTGAATACAAGATTTGCTGTATTAGATCAAGAATCCCAAGAAGAGCTTTTATCTCAATTCATACGTGAAAGTAGTTCCTCTATACCTATTGAACATGTTTGGTTAGTAAGGGAATTTATATCTGATGCCAAAATCAGGCTTAAAGACCCAACAGAAGTCCAAGAAAGCGAACGCCTAAAGCGAATAAATGAGAGAAATGATAATAACCCATCAATTGTTGATATTGATCTTAGCGATGTCTTAGATATAGCGAAACGTTATCAAGAATATTTAAAAGAACATGATGTATTAGATTTTGATGATCTCATCACAACAACCGTTGAACTGCTTTCCAAAGATACTGATGTCAGAGAGGAATTACAGGCAAAATTTAAGTTCATAATGATTGATGAATATCAGGACATAAACCTTGCACAATATGAATTGATAAATCTCTTATGCAATAGTGAAAAAAATATAATGGTTGTTGCCGATGATGATCAATCAATATATAGTTGGCGAGGATCAGACCCAGCTTTTATTGATAAATTTAGGGAGCAATATAAACCAAAAGAGATACAACTTACAGATAATTATAGATCAACAAAAAGAATCCTTAGAGCATCACAAAGCCTTATAGAAAGAAATACAAGGATAAAGAAAAATTCTCTCACGACGAATAATGAAGAAGGAGAAATAATATATTACTATAAACTTGATGACACAAAAGAGGAGATGCGATTAATACGTTGGTTGATCAAGCAATTGACAAAAAACAAATATTACTCTCCGGGACAAATAGCCATATTTTATAGGACTCATAAGCTTGCGGATAAACTTGAACAGTTCCTTTTAGAAAGCAAGATACCGATCAAAAGGATAAAGCGAGAAGCCTTTATAAATCAATCTGCTATACGATCAATTATAAGCTATTTGAGATTGATCTGTTGGAGACTTGAGCCAGACCTTGAAAGAGCGATTATTTTTCCAGATACAGTAATAGATGAATTGACAAAACAACGGCTTATCAAAATGGCAAACGAAGAAAAAGTAAGTCTATTTGAACTGTTCAAAAACATTGATTCCAAAGATGTCGCTCCATTGACAAAAAACAGAATAAAACATTTTTCAAGATTAATAGAAAATTTGAATGGATTACAAAATGAAGTTTCAATAGGTAAGATTGTCAATAAATTAATTGAAATATTAGAGTCTGAGAGAAGTCCTTATCAGGCAGTTGATTTGCAAGCTATAAAAAATCCGCCATCTTATGGAAGCCTACAAAAAGCTGTCAATACGCTTTATGATTCCATAAATCAGAGAAAACCGATAAAGATAATAGCTAACTATGGCATAGACAATTATTGTTCCGCAGGCATGATCAATTATGTTTTGACGAATTATTTTGACATAGATGATAAAGTTAGTTGTCAATTTCTTTCGCCAGATGAAAAAATTACGGTAAATAATGACGAGACTTGGAATAGCAAAGAAAAAGATGATATAATTTACATAGTCATTGGATCAGAAGGTGAAATTCCGTATAATATCGCAAAAAACACAATTCTGATCGGTGCTTTGGAAGAAACTGATGATGAAAGATATATCTCTGCTTTGCCAGCAGGTGAAGGCGGAGTTGTCTCTACTGTAACGTTAAAGATGTGCCAAAGGCTTATGATCTCTTACGAAGCAGGGAGCGTAGATGGACTTGTTGTGTATGATCTTGAAACGATAGGCAATAATCCAAAAACTGCTGAAATAATAGAATTAGCGGGAAAGAAACTCGGCATAAGACGAAAAAGTAAAGACGGAGATGATATATTTTTCCATCGTTTAGTGAAACCGACAAGGCAGATACCTAAATCCAGTAGCGAAATTCACGGTATAACAAATGAAGATGTAAAGGATATGCCAAGTATAGAGGAGGTTTTGCCAGAGTTTCTAAAATTCATAGGGGATAGTATATTAGTTGGTCACAATATCAATGATTTTGATAATAAAGTTTTATCAAGATATATGAATTCGTGTTTGAATAGAGCAGAGCTTACAAATAGGTCTTATGATACTTTGATCGTCGCAAAAAGGCTTTTTCCATTGGAAAATTACAAATTAGACGCGCTTGCAGATAAGTTCGGAGTAGAATATAAAAAAGAGGATTTACATCACGCCAGCAAGGATATAATAATAACTGAAAATGTTTTTCGGAGTTTACGGAGAGAGGAACTGATCCGAAATGAGCGAAAAAGTTTAAATGAATTGCTTCCACTTGTTGCGTTAGGTATACTAAGCAAAAATGCAGTTATGGAGGAGGAAAATTCCGCATTTTATAACTCGGCATTGCGATATATAAAGCAAAGAAAAGGTCGCAGTGAAGGCATAGAAATTTTTCCTATATCCCATCTTGAAGCAGAAGAAGAGGAATCTGCAATAAGCTTTCTTGATAGAATGGCAGAAGAGAATCCGCCATTTACAGAAGACGATAACGCATGGAATAATACAATGACAAAAGTCCGAAATAGCGTCGTTGAGTTTGAGCGAAATACTTATGACAATTCACTTATCAGTTTTCTTAGCCATACCGCACTTTTGACTGGAAGCGATGTAGAGGAAGAAAAAGAAGATAAAGTAACAATGATGACGGTTCATTCTGCGAAAGGCACTGAGTTCCCCGTTGTAATTATGATGGGCATGGAACAGGGCAATTTCCCTATCATCTCCCGTGATCAATCTGAATCAGAGCTTGAAGAGGAGAGAAGGCTTTGTTATGTCGGAATGACACGTGCAAAAAGACGACTTTATATGACTTCTGTCAGGTTTAGAGATAGTGACAGAGAACTAAGTCCATCTCAATTTATATGGGAGATCAGACCTGATCTAATAAGGACAGTTACCGCAAAACAGGTGCGATCCGCTTGGAAAAAGAGAAAAAGACAGCCATTAGCAAGTAATAGTTAGTTATGTATTGACAAGCTATTAGCATACTCATCACAAGAAAGTATAAGAACATGATTTTTATCTACTCAGACAAAGTCTATGCTGATATTGGAGAACATGTCTTTCCGATACACAAATATAGGCTTGTAAGAAGGAAGTTAATTGAAGAAGAAATAGCAACAGAAGACGATTTTCTAAATCCCGAATTAGCCACAGAAGATGACCTTCTTTTAGTTCATACAAGGGAATATGTCAGGGACTTCATGGGACTGAAATGGACGCATCGGACTGAAAGATCAGAATTGCCTTTGACAGCGGACATAAGGACAAGCTACTTAGCAGGAACAGGCGGAACAATATTAGCATGTCAAAAAGCACTTGAAACTAAAATAGCGGTAAACATCGGCGGAGGATTTCATCATGCCTTTCCCGATCATGCGGAAGGGTTTTGCTATACAAACGATATTGCAATAGCTATTCGTAAATTACAAAGAGAAAATAATATCAAGCGATTTTTTGTCGTAGATTGTGACCTCCATCAAGGCAACGGAACAGCTTATATATTTAGAGATGACGATGATGTTTTCACTTTTTCTATACATCAGGAGAATAACTATCCCGTTAAACAGAGAAGCGATCTTGATATAGGACTTGCTGACCGAACAGGTGATGCGGTATATCTCGCATATCTGAAAAAGAATTTCTTGAAGATAGCAGATAACTTTGTCCCAGACTTTGTTATATATCTCGCTGGTGCTGATCCATATAAATATGATCAGCTTGGAGGATTGAGTCTTACAATAGAAGGTCTTAGAGAAAGGGACGAATTTGTAATTAGTGAGTGCGTCAAACGTGGGATACCTTTGGGGATACTTTTAGCTGGGGGTTATGCTATTGATACTAATGACACTGTTACAATACATTTCAACACATGCAAATTAGCTTATGATTTCTGGAAATCATTAAATAGGTAAGTTTATGACACGCATTCAATTAGTGATCGTCTTAGCACTTATTGCAGTAATTTCAATAATATCAGTTCCAAGAGCAGTAAAGTTATCTCGTCTGAGCAAAGCTGAACATTACGCATTGACAATATCAAACGCTTTTCAGCAGTATAAAGCAGATACGGGTAAGGAATGCACAAGTATAGAAAGCCTTTTAGATAGTCAAGGCGTTTCAGGGTGGCTTGGACCATACATAAACAAAAAAGTTATCAAAAATCCATGGGGTGGAACTTTTGCAGTGGATCAGAAAAATAAGAAGATCGGTATCCCCGTAGGAGATAAAGCACCAGATCAATATGAGTTTGGCGGATCAGAAGAGATTAGTTTTAGCTACGATAGCCCAGAATTAACACAAAATATATCAACAGGTCAACAATAATGGAATATGTTATAACTATTGTTTTCGGTCTGGTAATTGGCAGTTTCTTAAATGTTTGCATATATAGAATACCGCAGGGAGGATCAATAACAAAGCCGAGTAGATCATATTGTCCACATTGCAATCATACGCTAAGCGCTTGGGATAATATACCTGTATTTAGTTATTTATTTTTAAGGGGGAAATGCCGATATTGCAAAGGGAAAATATCCCCTAGATATATAATTGTTGAACTATTGACAGCTTGCATATTTGCACTTATCTTATATAGAACTCTAAATCTTTATAAGACAAATTCAGATATAGCGTTAAACCTTTTAAGAGGTTGCATATTTGCGGGATTTTTAATAGTAATATCGTTTATAGATTTTCAATTTATGGATATTTATAATATTGTTGTTTATCCGGGGTTAGCGGTTGGATTTTTATTTACTTTATTTGAGACAATACTCAAAAGAGATAAGAGTATAATAATCTCAAATGTTTTAGGTGCAGGGGCAGGGGCAGTTATCATACTATTAATAGCGATATTAGGGACTTACGCTTTTAAGAAAGAAGCTATGGGGATGGGTGATGTCAGTTTGATGGCGATGATCGGCATGTTTGTCGGTCTTTGGCCTAATATAATTCTGACGCTGATATTAGGAGCATTTATCGGATCAATTGTCGGGATTATATTGATGATATTAAAAAGAAAAAAATCTGATAGCCAAATCCCTTTCGGTCCTTTCTTATCAATAGGTGGGTTAATTACCATGTTATATGGTAAAGAGATATGGGCATGGTATCATCACCTAATGGGGTTATAGATGATTCGTTTTTTAACTGCTGGCGAATCTCATGGCAAATGCCTTTCTCTGATCGTTGAAGGCGTTCCAGCAGGATTATGTTTGTCAGCAGACGATATTAACAGAGACCTGAGAAGACGGCAATTAGGCTATGGACGAGGTAACCGGATGAAGATAGAGACCGATTCAGCAGAGATAACCGCAGGAGTCCGAAACGGAGTAACCCTTGCTAGTCCTATATCTGTTATTATACAGAACAAGGATTGGGAAAATTGGAAAGATATAATGTCAATAGAGGATAAGGGCGACAGTTCAATTTCTGACCGATCTTTTTCACGTCCTAGACCCGGACACGCAGATTTTGCAGGCGGTATAAAGTATAATCAAAAGGATTTGCGGAATATCCTTGAACGTGCCAGTGCCAGAGAGACCGCTATAAGGGTTGCAGTAGGTGCAATTGCTAAAAAGATTCTTGATGAGATCAACGTCTTTGTAACAAGTTTTGTAACACAGATCGGCAAGTGTTCAATAGCTAATGTTTGGCAATTTATGGAAGATGCAAGATGCTTGCAATTTAAGTCAAAAATAGATTTTTTGAGATTTCAGGAAAGGATAGATAGTTCGCCAGTCAGATGTCCTGAGCCAGAAGCAGAAAAACAGATGATTGAGGAGATAGATTCCACTAAAAACTCAGGCGACTCTATTGGTGGAGTTTTTCAAGTTATGGCGTTCAATGTCCCAGTTGGGCTTGGCACTCATGTCCATTGGGATAGAAGGCTTGATGCAAGGATCGCTTATGCACTGATGAGTATTCCTGCTATAAAAGGTGTGGAGTTTGGTTTAGGATTTGAATTAGCCAAAAGAAAAGGTTCAAAAGTGCATGATGAGATATTCTATGATTCAGAAAAGGGGTTTTATCATAGGACAAATAATGCTGGTGGTATTGAGGGCGGAATAAGCAATGGTGAGACGATTGTTGTTAAAGCTGTAATGAAGCCTATTCCTACTCTAACAAATCCCTTAAAATCTGTTGATCTCATATCAAAAGAGCCTTTTATGGCTTTCAAGGAAAGATCAGATGTCTGTGCTGTGCCGTCTGCTGGCGTCGTCGCTGAGGCGATGGTCGCTGTTGAATTGGCAAACGCAATGCTTGAAAAATTCGGCAGTGATAGCATATCAGAAATTAAACAGGCATTTAAATCTTATATGGAATACATAGCTAAATATTAATGCTTAATTAAGTATGAAAACTGATAGGAATATATCAAATATAGTATTAGTTGGATTTATGGGAACAGGCAAGACTTCTGTTGGATTAAAGCTTGCCGAAATAATGAATATGACATTTGTAGATACTGACGATCTTATTGAAAAAGACAGCGGAATGACTATATCTGATATATTTAAAAATATGGGAGAAGAGCATTTTCGCGATTTAGAATCCAAAGTTGCCGAAAGTGTCTCTGAAAAGGAAAATCACGTTATCGCTACTGGTGGGGGGATAGTAAAAAGAGAGAAAAATATTCAAAATCTTAGACGAAAAGGGCTTTTATTCTGCCTTGATGCCCGTCCAGAGGTCATATTGCAACGAACAATGGGCTATAATCATCGCCCTTTATTACAGGTTGATGACCCTATTGGTAAAATAAAGGAGATGCTTAAAGAACGTGAGCCATTTTATTCTAAGGCAGATTATAGAATAGATACATCTGATCAGACAATAGATCAGGTTACAGAAAGTATAGTGAAGTTTTACAAAAATTTTATTAGTTGGGAAAATTCACGTTGAAAATAACTGGTCAAATGAAAGACCACTTTCATAGAGGGTAATAAAATTGCAGGAAATTCATGTTGATTTAGGAAAAAACAGCTATATTATATACATAGATAAGGGCATTCTGCCAAAATTTGGAAATATCGTTAAAAATCATGTTCAAATAAATAAAACTGCGATCATCACAAATAGAATCATTAATGGACTATATGGAGAAACATTGGAAGCAAGTCTGAAATCCGTTGGAGTAGAAGTAATAACAATAGAAATTCCCGATGGTGAGGAAAACAAATCGCTTAAAAATGCTATGACTATATATGATGCTTTGGCGGATAATAATATGACAAGACGTTCTGTGATAATCGCTCTTGGTGGAGGAGTGATAGGTGATTTGGCTGGGTTTATCTCCGCAACGTTTATGCGTGGAGTCCCATTTATCCAAGTGCCGACATCATTATTAGCTCAGGTAGATAGTAGTGTTGGCGGAAAAACTGCGATCAATCATCCAAAAGCGAAAAATATGATCGGAGTTTTTCATCAGCCAAGATTCGTGTTCATTGATGTTGATGTCTTAAAAACTCTCCCCGAACGGGAGTTTAAAGCAGGACTTGCCGAGGTGATAAAACACGGAGTAATAATGGATAAAGAGTTATTCTATTATGTAGAAGATAACCTTGAAGAGATATTGTGTGTTGATCCGCAAAGCGTTGAGCAGATCGTAGCAAGATCA
>DTPJ01000202.1 GCA_011334435.1 Candidatus Poribacteria bacterium
CCTTGATAATTTCCTTTTTCCTTTGGATTATAAAGCGAGAATGGTATTCCCTTTCTTTCTGCAAGTGATTTTACGGTTCTTTCAAGCATAGCCATACGTTCGTTATTTATGTCTGTTGCAACAATACTTTTTACCGATGTTGCAAGCGAAAGTGACCTTATTGTGTGCATTGTTCCCATAGGACCAGCAGCACCAACTATAAGAATATCGCTTCCATCAGGAATTTCGCCGTTAGCCGGTATATATTTATATGCTTCTGATGGCTTATTGCTTGTTGTGCCAATAAATCTTGTCCCTTCATAATGTATCCTACCAACGTCAATCATCACAGGTTCACCAATTTTGCGACCTGCTGTTGCAATATTCATTAGCCCACGTTCTGCAAGCCTTGTTTTTTCAAGCAATTCAATAGTATCTTTTTTGTTTCCGAGATATATGATGTCATCAAAAAGCCCTTCGGGAATTTCGTCTGTGAAAACTGGTTTAATATTTTTAAGTTCGGATTCAAGTTGCGATTTTTCCTTATCATTTAGACCAACCGCGGTGACCGATTTTGGCGTTTCATTGAATAAACCCTGAAAGTCATAATCTCCGCCTTCTTTGACTATAAGTAATTTGCCATCTTTTTTAATTGTTTGTCGTTCCCGTGTGACATAAGCATCTTCTACACATGCCCAAGGCTCTACCAGTGCGACTGCGGAAGCGCTTGGCTCTTCTGTGACGGGGATAAGGAATGACTCACCATCTGGCGCAGTAATGACTCGTTCATCCATAAGGACATATTGTTGCAATGCCCCTTCAAAATTGTATCCAAACGCTGCTTTACTGCCATTCGTTGGAAGATGACGATAATCAGTCTGCACGAGATAACGTTCACCGACCTTATAATTAGTCACACCTTCACCAACTGCGACGATCTCAACAACCGCTTCATGTCCCGGCACTGTCGGCAGATCATTTGGGACATAGCTTGGAATTTCTTCTAATACCTTTGGGTCTATGCCTTCTATGATCGGACCTTTTCTCGGATGCTCAGTGAAAGCATGCAGTAATTTCATATCTGAAAAGCAAAGCCCTACGGATTCAACCTTAGCTAATACTTGATGAGGACCCGGTTTATGGACTTCCTTTTCTTTATTTAAGATCAATTTATCTGGACCAACGAGTTGAACAGCGACCTGTTTTTCTGGAATCATAGTTTTCTCCTCTTTTTATCATAATTTAAACCTATCTCTTTGATAATAGGAATATACCGCTTTTAATTAAAATTTAATCAAGCACCTGTCCTAACTGACCAACTGCGACGCCCGGGTGATATTGCTGTCCATAATGGAGATGACGTTCTCCAACGACGATCTGTGTTGATAACATCTCCATCGTCCCTTGGACATTTTTCGTAACATCATCCAATGGCGTCCAATATCCAAACGGAGGCATTTGACCGCTTATCTGATTTACGATGACGCCGTCAGTATTTCTTACAATGGCGGTGACAAGTGCTTGTTGATCAGTCGTATTAAGCACCCTGAAATGATCAGCCGAACCTACGACTAATTCAGGATAAAATAACCTTTTCCCTGCGGTTCTTGATTCGTAATTTGCTCCGGGAAATGCCAAGACCTGTTTTTCAAAATGACAATGGCGTTCACCTACTATATGTTTATCTGATGACACTGTGAGTGAAAGGTCTTCTTTACTTGCAACAGGATCAACTGGCACAACCCAAGCTTGAAATGGTTCTAACGTTTTTTCAGCAGACCATTTAACTTCACCAAGTCCATTTCTGGCAACTGCGACGAGTTTTGCTTGCTCTGGACTGTGATTTATAACCTGCACCCAGTCAAGCCATGCACCTGGGGCTATTTGACCAAAATATACCTTTGTTGGCGGGGGATCAACGTCCATAACCTGCCCCAGCTGTCCGATAGCAACTCCATCAGGAGATTCGCTATAATGTAAATGTCGCTCAGAAACGATAACTTGTGTTGAAACTAATTCCAAAGTCCCAGAGACATTTCCAAAGTCTTTGTCAACAAAACTCCAAAATCCCAAAGGCACTATCTGTCCGCTGAATTGCCTTATCACATTGCCATTTGTATCACGGACTACCACATTCACCATAGCAGGTTGATCGCTTATATTGAACACCCTAAAATAGTCAGCACAGCCCGCCACTATTTCAGGATAAAAAATTCTTCTACCGACGCTTCTCATTTCTGGACAAGCGCCGGGAAATGCCAACACTTTTGTTCCCAAATGACAGTGCCTTTCGCCAACAATACCTTGATTTGATGAAATAGTTAATGATAATTCCTGATTTTTAGATGCTGGCTCAACTGGCACAACCCAAGTTTGAAACGGTTTTAATGTTTTCTCACCTGACCAGACTGTTTCGCCTTTTTCATTCCTCGCAATTGCCATCACTTGTGATTGATCATTCCCGACATTGACGACCTGAACCCAATCTATCCATTGTCCTGATGCTATTTGAGGAAAATATATTTTCGTAGGTGCTGGCATTACATCCCCCTATTAATTAACCAAATAAATATTATGATAAAAATTATGAATAGAGAAAAAACATGACAGATAAAAATGTAACGGAAAATATAAATCTATACTCCCTATTACTTGCTTCTTTATTATCTGCCATGTTTCACTCTTTTTGACCTATGGATTTGTGTTTTGCCTAATACTCCCCCATGTTACTGGTAATTTTCCGAGTGACTCTATTGCAAGGGGAAATATAGTTTTGCCATTTTGAGTTATAGTGAAATTATCATAAACTCCCTTTCCTGGTTGGTTCATTCCGCACATCGCTAAACCAACAAGTATTGGGTCTGACATTTTGACTTTTGTGGATTTCAGATCTATCCAGTTTCTTGCATCTAGGGATATATATCCGTGGAATTCATCACCTTCACGTGTCAATTTAAGCCAGCACTTATCATCTTTCCATGGTCCAGGTGCAACATTTAGGAATTCTTCGGATTTGCCATCTTTGGTCGATCTCCATGTGATCTGACAGCCTCCACCTCCTCCACCAGTAACGATGACTTGTGCATTTGGAGCTCCCGGATCAGTATCTTGCCTAGCGTGTATCCCTCCTTTTGCCCATTCGTTATTTAACTCAATGGAAACCTGACGCACTACCGCTTCAAAATTACCGCTAACCTTTGTATATGCAAACCTAAATCCGTCAGCACTATCCCAAATATCGCTACCACTTCCTATAATTGTGTAAGTTCCTTTTTCAAATTTAGTGGAACCCGGATTATTTGCTGCATCGCCGATGTCAATACTCACTAATTGGGCATAAACTAACTGGTCTAAAGAGATCAACGATAGCAAAAAGACAAAAGTCAGTAATAAAACGCCTCTTAGCATATCATTTTCCCCCTTTGTTCAATTGGGAAAAATAACACAATTGATTTTATAAAGTTTTAATCTAATAAAAATTTCAATATTCAGATTTTATTTCGCCCCATGTTTTAGAAAGTTTCCCTTTGGATTCAACAGTGGTAATGACTAAATTACCATTGATAGTAAAGTCCTTAAAGGTCGCCTTGCAAGTCTTTGCTTTATCGCAAGAGGTAACTGCTAACCCTATAAGTATAGGGTCAACCATATTGACTATTGCACTGGCGTAGTCTTTTGCCCAAGTTTTGCCATCCTTTGACCATGAAGCAGAAAAGTTGTCGCCGACACGTTTAAGCCTGATCCATTCACCGTCATTAAATCCCGTTGGACCGCCAAGTTCCCAATAATCAAGTTCCTTAGTCTCGCCGTTTTTTTCTGCTCGCCATGTAATTTGTACTCCCAAGTCAGGACCCGGAAGATTTCCTGCGGCAGCTGTTGACAAAACATTCTTAGAATCAGTATCAATGCTTTGTCTCGCCATTATTCCAGCTTTTGCCCATTGTGTAACTCGTTCAAAGAAAGTGATCTGGACAAACGCCTCAAAGTCACCGCTTACAGGCATATATACAAATCTAAAACCATCTACATTATCCCATATATCATGTCCAGCACCAACAATTGTAACAGACCCATCAGGTAATATTGTAGTAGAACCCGGTATTTCTGCCGCATCTCCTATGTCCAAGCTTTCCAAAGCATAACTAAATGAACATAATAAAACGAACATAAAAAAGCTGCTCAAAGAAATTTTTTTTAGCATTTTGGTTGTCCTCCTTTTTTGGTTCAGATGGATTTTACATCAATGATACAATTAGAACTGAATAATTTTGAGATAAATTTTATTCATCACCTCCCTTGATTAACTCAACAAGTTTTCATTTTTGATGAAAAAATAATATTTCCATTTTAGCAGAGTATTTTATAATATTCAAGTTCCTTGCCTTATAACTAATCTATAACCTGTCCTAACTGACCAACTGCGACGCCCGGGTGATATTGCTGTCCATAATGGAGATGACGTTCTCCGACGACAATTTGTGTTGACAGTATTTCAAGTGTTCCCTGAGCGTTATTAGTCGCCTCATCTGGCAGTGTCCAATATCCAAAAGGCGGTATTTGACCGCTTGTCTGGCGAACAATAACGCCCTCAGTATTGCGGACAATTGCATTGACAAGTGCCTGTTGATCAGTTATATTCAAAACCCTGAAAAAATCGTAACATCCTGCGACCAATTCTGGAAAGAATAGCCTTGTCCCTGCTGTTCTTGTCTCATAATTAGCTCCGGGAAATGGCAAAACCTGCTTTTCAAGATGACAATGTCGCTCACCTACTACGTGCATATTAGATGAAACTGTCAATGAGAAATCCTTTTTGTCTGCCACAGGGTCAACAGGAACGATCCAACCTTGATAAGGCTCAAGAGTCTTTTCATTTGACCATCTGGTTTCTCCATTTTCATCGCGTGCTACTGCTAATAGTTTAGCTTGTTCGTCACTGTGATTAATGACCTGCACCCAGTCTTTCCAAACTCCCGCCGCTATTTGTGCAAAATGCACCTTTGTTGGAGGCTGACCAACGTCCATAACTTGTCCTAATTGACCAACAGCAACACCTTGAAGTGCAGTTCCATAGTGCAAATGCCTTTCTGATACTATCGGTTGGGTAGAAACTAATTCCAAAGTCCCTTGTGTATTTCCAACATCTTGGTCATAAAGACTCCAAAACCCTAACGGAACTATTTGCCCGCCGAATTGTTTAGCAACTTTTCCGTTTATATCACGGACTATTACATTTACCATAGCGGGCTGATCGCCTACGTTAAATATCCTGAAAAAGTCTGCACATCCTGCGGTCAGATTAGGATAAAAATGTCTTCTGCCGACACTTTTTAACTCCGGTGCTGCGCCGGGAAACGCAAGCACTTCTGTCCCTAAATGACAATGCCTTTCGCCAACTATACCCTTGTTAGACGATACGACAAGCGATAGCTCTTGTTTGGCAGAGGCTGGCTCAACTGGCACTACCCAAGCTTGAAACGGCTTTAATGTCTTTTCACCAGACCAAACTGTCTCTGCTTTCTCATTACGAGCGATCGCCATAACTTGTGATTCCTCGTTACTCACATTTACCACTTGAACCCAATCCGCCCAAGGTCCCGATGCTACTTGTCCAAAATATATCTTTGTTGGTGCTGGCATCTCAATCCCCCCATATATTTAATCATTTCTTTTACTTTCATTATAAATTTGTTCATAAAAAGATGACAAAACATTCATTAATCAAGCACCTGTCCAAGCTGACCGATCGCTACTCCCGGATGATATTGTTGACCATAATGAAGATGTCTCTCTCCAACAATCGTCTGTGTTGACATTATCTCCAAAGTTCCCTGTGTGTTCGCAGTATCCTCATCTCTCAGTGTCCAATATCCAAATGGTGGAATTTGGTTAGCGATCTGTTTAACAACTCTGCCATCGGTATTTCGGACAATGGCATTAACAAACGCTGTTTGATCTGTTATGTTAAGAAGCCTGAAAAAGTCATAACTTCCAGCGATCAGTTCAGGAAAGAAAAGCCTTCTTCCCGCGGTGCCAATCTCTGGTGCTGCACCCGGAAAAGGAAGCACCTCAGTTTGTAGATGGCAATGTCTTTCCCCGACGACGTGTTTATCTGACATAACCGTAAGCGATAAATCCTGTTTAGAAGCTACTGGATCAATCGGCACAACCCAATCCGCATAAGGTCGTAAAGATTTTTCGCTTGTCCATACTGCTTGTCCATTCTGATCTCTTGCGACTGCAACTAACTTTGCTTCCTCATTACTGACGTTAATAACTTTAACCCAATCACCCCAAGCACCAGCCGCTATTTGTGCAAAATATATTTTATTAGGAATAGGACTCACATCAAGAGGTTGTCCTAACATTCCTACTGCAACGCCTTTTATATCCTCGCCATAATGTAAATGCCTCTCTGAAACTATGGTCTGTGTTGAGATCATCTCCATTGTACCATAGACATCGCCTACTTCTGTATCTACAAAGCTCCAAAAGCATTGTGGATTTATCTGTGGGCTACTGAACTGCTTTACAGGAACGCCGTTAGTGTCCCGCACTATAATATTGACAATTGCTGGATTAATATCTATATTGAGAATTCTGAACCATTCACCCGTTTTTGGTCGTATCTCTGGAAAGAAAAGCCTTCTACCGACGTTTTTTAATTCAGGCGCTGCCCCCGGAAAAGCTAATACCTGCGTTTGATAATGACAGTGTCTTTCACCTACAATACCTCTATTTGATGAAACAGTAAGCGAAAGCTCTTGTTTGACTGATACAGGGTCTATCGGTATAGACCATGCTTGAAAAGGTCTGAGCCGTCTTTCGCCTGACCAAACGGTTTCGCCTTTTTCATTACGTGCAACTGCCATTACGTTGGCAACGTCATTATCTACATTGACAACTTGGACCCAATCTTTCCATTCTGCTGATGCAACCTGTGAAAAATATATCTTAGTTGGTGCTGGCATTTATATCCCCCCTATATTTAGTTTTTTCTACAATTTTTTATTAAATTAAAGCAAATTTCCTACTTGGGAAGAACACTGGTAGATATACAAGCTACTATTATTGCCTTCATTAGATCAACAGCAATAAAGGGAATAACAGCTATTCTAATTGTATCCGAAACACCTAAACGCATTAGAAATGCAACTTGTGCTGATCCAAAAACATAGATTATCAAGACGCCAATCATCATTAGCATAACTTGAAAATGAAACTTACGGAAAACGACATATCTATTTGTCAGTAATCCTATAAATAAAGCAGAAGGGATAAATCCAATCAGGTATCCGCCTGTCAACCCTTTAATAACTGCAAATCCACCTAATCCTCCGCTAAACCAAGGGACAATAGCTATGCCAATGATAACATAGAATAGCTGACTCAAAGCGCCAAAATATCCACCTAAAAATATTGCACTGAGAAGAACCGCAAAAACCTGCCCTGTAATAGGAACAGGAGTAAATGGCAAAGGTATACGTATTTGTGCCATAATACCAGTTAAAACTGCAAATCCCATAGACAAGGCTATTTTATGCCATATTGTGCGTTCTTCAATCCATTTGAACACATTATCAAATATCCGTCTATAACCTTCTGCTATATCGGTTAAATACAATTTTATCCTCCTTGTATTGGTTATGGTAACCTTTCTGAAAATATTGCCATAGCAATTCATGATTTAGAATTTACTTGATACCCAGCCTCTAATTCTTCCTCGTGGCTCATAGGCTTTTTGCTAAATATAGAATAGACGCTAACCTTACTGCATCTTGTGCATTTAAGGCATCTTATGCAGTTATGGCTGTTAGGATTTTCATAAACTCTTATGTTCACAGGACAGTCTCTTAGACATCTATCACATCTTGTGCATGATTCTATATCTACGCCAAGTCTGATTATACTGATCTTGTTAAACAGGGCAAAGATCGCACCCAAAGGACAAGCGAGAAAACAAAAAGGACGTTTAAATATTAGCATTAGTCCCAAAAAGCCAACGAGGATAGCTAATTTTAAGTAATAAATATTGCTGATCAGACTACGGAAATTTGAATTCCATAATATCCAAGGGATACCTGCCTCTATTGTCCCCCATGGACATAACTTCGTAAACCAAGGTTCATGAGTGAGAAAAGGGATAATAAATACTAAAATGACAAGTATAAAATATCTCATATATCCTAAATAAGAGGGAAAACGAAATTTCCTAATTTTTATTTTAGCTATTAAGTCTTGGAAGAAACCGAACGGACATATCCAACCACAAGCCATTCTTCCAACTGCCAAACCGATAATTCCAAGATACCCGATCACATAATAAGGTATTTTTCCTATCGCTGAAAAGTGCTGTAAAGTGCCTATCGGACAAGAAACTACTGCAAGTGGGCAAGCATAACAATTGAACAGAGGAGCGCAAATACCTTTTAATCGCCCCTGATATATGGTTTTGGTAGCTATAACTTGAAAATAACTATTAGGTAAAATTGAGCCGGCAATTTGAGTAATCAGTCTCGTTTTCACTTTTTATTATTCTTTTTGAGATCAACTGATCCGATACCAATACAGGATAGTCAAAGAGTTCTTCCATTGAACAGCGTTGTAAAGAAATCCCCTTTAATTATGCCATAGACCAATATCGCTGTCAAAACGACAAATAATGCAACACTAATTATGATTTTGTAATTTTTCTTAATCTTCATCGCTGATTAATACTCACTATTCAGGGCGGGAATATATAGAATATATAACTTAGACTAATGAATACACCATTAAATTTATTTGATATTACCTATCAGCTAATTTTTATAAAAATTGATCCTGAACACTCATCTGTTGACATATTTAACAATTGACAAAAAATAATTTGTCATGCTGAATAAGATAAAACATATCAAAGATTTTTCCTTCAAAATCAAGTTTGAGATCAGCATGACAAATCTAAATTGATAAGGATTTAATAGACTGATGTAACCTGATTAACCCTCATCATTCATTTTTCAGCACTATATACCATGTATTTCCGTTAGAACGTCTCAACCTTACCATAACCCGCTTTTCGTTTTTGACTTTTTCTATTGCATCTCTATAATCATTCATATTTTTGATGTCTTTGCCTTCTATTTCCTGAATGAGATCGCCTCGTTGAGGTGGATTTTCTACTTGCAAAGCAGGGCTATCTGGCGATATATCAGTTATTACAACGCCCTTATATTTTTCAAAACCTAAACGTTGTGCAAGTGATTCGTCAAGTTCCTGAACGGATAAGCCCATCCATTCATCAGTTGATGTTACCTCAGGTTCAGCACCTCTAAGCTTTGCTATTGCTTCTTCTGTCCTTTCAGCGAGTTTGACAGTGAATTCTTTTTCTTTGCCATCCCTTATTACCTTAATTTTTACTTTATCACCTGGCTTGTTTGAGGCAACCATCTTTGATAGTTGAGAACTGTTTTCTACAACCTTGCCGTCATATTCTATTATGAGGTCACCTTGACGCAATCCAGCTTCTTTGGCAGGACCATCAACAGCAAGCACAAGTGCACCTCTTTTTTCTTTTAGACCATATTTCTCTGCAATGTCGCTATCAACTGGTTGTAAGCTAACACCGAGCCAGCCACGGATTATTTTTTTATTGTTGAGCAATTGATCAACCACATTCTTAGCAGTATTGATAGGGACAGCAAAACCGACGCCAACGTTCCCTCCGCTTAATCCGCCAGTTGCAATAGCAGTATTTATCCCTATGACTTCTCCTCTAATATTTACGAGAGGACCTCCACTATTTCCGGGGTTAATTGCAGCATCTGTCTGAATAAAGTCTTCATAGGTTAAGATACCGACCCCTGTCCTACCTGTTGCACTGACTACTCCTGTGGTAACAGTTCGTGTTAGTTCAAATGGACTGCCAATAGCCATCACAATTTCGCCGACTTTTATTTTATCAGAATCGCCTAATCTCGCAACAGGAAGATCGTCTTTATCAACTTTTATTAATGCAATATCTGTATCAGGGTCAGTTCCGATCAGTTTCGCCTTGAACTCCCTTTTATCGTCAAGAGTTACAGTTATCGTATCTGCTCCAGATATGACATGATTGTTTGTGATTATGTGACCCTGCTTATCAATTATAAAACCTGATCCCCACCCCCTTTTGGGAACTGGTGTTTGTGGAATATCAAAAAACCTGAAGAAGTCATCATCAAATGGGTCAAATGGGAAAAGCCTATCAGACCCTCTCCGACGCTGATCCGATTGTGTTGACTTTGGTTTTACTTCGCTTTTTATTTTAACTACTGATGGAACTGCGATCTTGGCTAACTCAATATACGCGTCATTTAACGCTTGCAACGATTTAAGCTCTGGTTTAATTGCCATTTCTGGTGTATTATCATCCGCAGCAGTTCCGGGATGAGAGTTAAATAAGAAGACTAAAACTATTAATAGAATAGAAAATCCAATTGATCCCATTGATATATAAAACCATTTGTTATTCTGTGTTTTTGAACTCATCTCTGCTAACCTCCCAACATAACTATATGAAATTTTTAGGACTATTCAATAACTCTATAAGATCATTAGACGTAACTCTAGCAACTCTTGTTCTCCCGTTAGGAATTTCAGGACGTAATATATATTCTAATTCATAAGGTGGATCAAGCCAAAATGGTTGAATGCTATCTTTTCTTTCCAATGCAATCTTTGCCTTTTCTCGGATCAATGACCTCGCCTTTTCTGGGGATAAATGGATTGCTGCACCGTTAAAATTCTTATTTTCATCAGCAGTCAAGCCACTTGCAGACCCCCTTTTAATACCATATTTCACTGCCACAACTTCCATAGTAGGAGCTAACGCTTTTACTTCATTACAGGCAGCTTCATCGCCACTTAACATTATTGTTGGGACACCATAATAAGCTGTAAATAACATATTACATCCAGCTTCCCCAACGGAAACACCGTTAATAAGCAAGTTCTCAACATGAAAAGAACCAGTATGACAAAGATGCCCGCCATCAGTATTCGTTTTAGCATGCTGTCCGATCATCAATGCACAATCAAAGCTATCATCGCATCCAAATGGATAGCCAATAGGTCTGCCAGCAAGCAATTTAGCTTCACGATGAAGCAAAGACGGATTTATTGCTCCTGCCCCATGTCCATCTACCACTAATATTTCTGTTGCACCAGCTTCCAAAAGCCCCTCAATAGCTGAGTTCACTTCAAGAGTTGTAAGTTCCCTGCCTATTTCATAGTATCTACTGCCAGGCGATGTATAATCATCAGAATTTATAACTCCGCAAACGCCTTCCATATCAGTCATTATGTATATCTTCATATAGCCCTCCTGCAACTTCTATTTCATTTTTAATTTATACGTCTTTATTTCAAAAAGGTTTACAGATTTAAACTATCAGTTATCCTATCTTCTCCAAAAGCCTTTTTTCTCTTGATTTTGTTCTTTTGTTTGAAGTATCGTTTCAATTAATTTTCTGTATTCTGATGACATCTGCCCAGCAAGTTCAGCTATAATTGAATGAGCCCTTTCACTTTGCTGTTTTATCTCTTTTTCAAGGTTGACCATTCTCTCTTTCAGCCAATCGTTATCTAATTGCAAACGTTGTATTATAGTGCTATAATCCTGTGGCATTCTAAAACGTTCTACAACTAATTCAAGATCACTGACTTTTTTCATTAACTCTTTGTTTTTCTTGCTGTATTCAATAAGTATATTCCATTCATCTTCCATATATTTTCCAAATCCGATCTCTCTTAGCTTATTTCTTGAATACATTAGAAGTGAATTTGAGGTCACTTTTTCGTTATAATCTTGTATTGCACTAAGGAAAAGTTTTCTAAAAGCAGGTTCATTATCGTTTATATCATAGCTTTTGCAACCACCCATCCATATTCCGACTTTCCTTTTATTTTCATCTAATCTAATAGCAATAGGATAGGCACGACATATAAGCGGTCTGTTTTCATAAATACTACATTTGCCCTCTTCATCCATAAAGACACATACTTTTGAGTTTGGGTCCTCATTGCTCATATATGGACGAGATAGTTTTACATTTTCTCCGCCATCTTCGGAGAGAAATAATTCCACATATCCAGAAAATGTTCCTGCTATGAATTTATGTAACTCTATATCAATAAATCTCGCTACATCATAAAGGGATATAGCAACTCCTGGGGGACAGCATTTTTCAGTGCATCTGCTACAATTAGGGACAGGAAAGGTAGTTTTTAAGTCTCCCATATTTTCCAGAGTAAATATAACCTCGTCTGGTTTAACGAGTATATTACTAAGGTTCAACTCAGATGCTAATTCATCTAATTCGTCAATTTTCATAATATTTTAAACACCTATAAAATAATATATATTTCCATATAAAAACATTATATAATCAAGCATTCATAGCCTTATGAAGCAATTCAAGCGAATCGTTTATGTCTTTTGTGCTATAATGCCTTGCTTCTAATGTATATATTCCTTTGTAATTATGCCTTTTGAGTTCGTTAAATGCGAAACTGAAATCTGTTTTACCCATACCGGGAAGACAATAATATCTCCTGCCCTTTTCATCAACAGGACTGCCATTATAATCTCGTATGTGGACGTTGCTTATTCTGTCTGCAAATCGCGCTACATCGGCGATCTCTCCATTCCAAGCGGCAAACTCCAAATCAAGCGTAAAACTGAAAGCAGGATCCAAATTACGATATAAATACTCAGCAGTTGGAACATATCCTCCGCCATTTGTATGTGGAATGAACTCTATTGAGATATTGATGCCTCTATCAATGGCATAATCTTTTAACTTATATAAGCTTTCTAAGTTTCTGCTTAACTTGGGATCGTTGCTATTTTGATCCCATAAATGAGTTGTCAAGATGTGTATGCCAAGTTCATAAGCAATATCTATGCTTTCTTTTAATAGACTTATTGCTTGATCATGGCTTTGTTGATTTATTTCACTGAGAAGCCTTCCTGTCTGCTTTGGTGCGTGCATAGAGTCAAACCGAAATCCAGCAGATTTCAACTCCCTAATCACTTCCCTTGAGTGATCTGTCCATATACTATATACCATGAACTCAAACCCCGGGCTATTGACATAGTTCATCTCATTGATAAGGACGCGATGATCGTTTACTCCAATGCAGGCTATTGAACAATTTATTTTTCTATCTTTAACTATTTTATTATCTCCTTTCCTCGCATTTTGGGCAAACAAAATAGCAGGTATAAAATATTCTGCCAAATCCCCAATAGGGAGATATGACAAATTCTTTTTCATTTTGACATTTTGGACATATAAGTTCGCCCTTTAAGTCCTCATCGTTTAGTATCTTTGAATAGTCAAGCTGATCTTTTTCGATTTTCACTTTATATTCTAATCTTTGTTTGATCTTTCTTTCAATTCCCATATTATTCCCCTTAAATTGTGATTTGAAATTGAATGTCAATTATAAATTTATCACATATATACATTAAATTCAAGGTTTAACTTCTAATGCTTCCTGAAAAAATTACTTGCAATATGTTTTTGATTATGTTATAGTAATAATGACAACCTTTAATAGGCAAGTATTTTATGTTAATCAATGTTTAATTTGGTTGAATTCAATATGAATTGCACATTTTAAGGGGAGGTGGTTACAGAGATTGATTTAATTTTTTCTTATTAGCATATATCAAAGGGCATGAATTAATCACCTTAAAAAATTTAGCGAGGGGGTAATTATGTTGAAACGGTTTAGCTTCTCAATATTCACTATTCTTATTTTGCTCACCATCACAAGTATAGCATTTGGTCAGGGTCCGTGGATTACTGAATGGTATGCTTTAGATCCCGTAAAAGGCACTGCTGGCATTGAAAACGGTAGAGTTACTGATTGGTTGAAAGAGATTTTCGGCAAGACTGAATCAGAGATAGCACTAAGAGCGCCTGACCCTTCTATAAAAGGGAAACGAACCATAAAAGGAGAGGAAGGTTCTACTGATTACGCTAATGGCAAATATACTCTAAAAGCAGGAGGTGCCGATATTTGGGGAACGGCAGATGCTTTCAGATTTGTCTATAAGAAAATTAGTGGAGATTTTGAGATAATCTTAAAGGCAGAATCTCTAGATAAGACAAATGATTGGTCAAAGATCGGTCCTATGGTTCGTCAAAGTAACGCTCCTGGTTCGCAATATTTATTTATGCTTGCAAGAGGTGCTGATGGAAATAAATATTTTCAGGAGCGTATGGCTGAAAATGGCAGTGCAACGGGAAATGGTGGAAGTGCAGAAGACCAAACCAAATTCCCAATTTGGCTGAAAATTAAACGGAGTGGAAATAATTTTCTTGGTTCATGGTCACTTGATGGAAAAGCATGGAAGGACCTTAATACTACAACTCTCGCATTGAAAGACCCTGTTCTTGTTGGCATAGCTATCACTTCACATTCCTCAGGAGTTATCGCTACAGGTGTGGTCACTAATCTTACCATAAATGGTGTAGAGCCAAACTTTGCTGATATGACAAGCGAAGATATTGGCATCATCAAATCCACAACAGAAGAGCTTGGCTGGGCTGTCCGAAAAATCACCGATGTAAATGATTCAAATAATATCAGTTATCAGATTTATGAAAAAAAATGGGGTGACATGAGCAACTTCGTTTTTTATGGAATAGTTGGTGTAATATCACCCAAAGATCAAGAAACTAATCTTAATCTTGCACAAGACGATGATGCAAGGGTCTGGATTGGGGGAAAGATGGTTATTGAATCTATCGGTTGGACTGGCGGAGCAACAACAACTAAACCATTCAAAGTCCAATTGAAAAAAGGAATGAACGCAATGATGGTGAAAGTGGCGGAAGGTGGCGGAGGAGATTATGTAAATGCTAGATTTGACGCCACCGACCTTACATTTACCCCAAAGGATGGGGTGTTCAATTATTTGACCAGTGTTTCTCCCGCTGGTAAGCTTTCATCTACTTGGGGTGATATCAAAAAGAAGTAACCCCATTAGTTTATACTCCGTCCTGAACTAAGTTCAGTGCAAGTTTCAACTATATCCTATTTAGGGAGAATGAAAAATGATAAAAACTTCTTCTCCCTAAATGGAAAAAGTTAAGGAAAGGGGTATAAATTTCTAGTTTTCGGTTGGTTTTTAAGTTTAAAGTTTTGCTTTTCATTATGAAAGGAGACAAAGATGAAGTTTGGTTTAATTCTAATCGTTTTAAGTTTGTTTGTGTTTGTCAGCGCATCATTTGCTGCTCTTGAAGAAGGGCTTGTATCAGCTTGGACGTTTGACGATGGAACCGCAAGAGACTTTGGCGGTGGAGGAAATCACGGAATAATAAAAGGCAATGTCAAACCCGTTGCAGGCAAGATTGGCAAAGCGATGGATTTTGATGGTGCAAAAGGCAGTTATATTGAAGTTCCAGACAGCCCGAGCCTTCAGCAAGATGTATTTACTATTTCCGCGTGGATTAATGTCAGAGTAGGTGTTGACCATGCTGCTATCTTCTTCAAAGGCGAGAAGATCGGCTGGGGAGCAAACTTTATGGCTCGTATAGCTACTACAAGCGATACAGGCTTGACTTGGGGAACTACCTATGGTGCAACTGAAGGTTGGTTTGCGACAGACGGAGTCATTTCTACAAACAAATGGTATCATGTCTGTTTAAAAGCAGATGGGAAACAGGCAACTGCTTATGTGGATGGAAAGAAACCTGCCAGTGGACAAGCAAATCCACAAACATCTACAGCACCATTAAACAAATTCCCCGGCAAACCCGTTGAGATCGGCGTTGGCAGAGCCTACGGCGGAACTGTCGGAGATGACAGGTATTATAACGGTCTCATAGATCAAATGTATTTCTGGAAACGCGCTCTTTCTGACGCTGAAGTTACACAATTGGCTGGCGGAGCAGTTTTGACCGCAGTTGATTCCAAAGATAAACTTGGGACAACTTGGGCGAAGATTAAATCATATTAGTATTTGTATTAATATTTAGTTTGACCCCTCTTGTATTTCCTTTTCAAAGGGAGAGCAAGAGGGAAATTAAAAACTTTTATAATATTAAACATTATGGAGGTAGGAGTGAGAGTATTTGTCTCTTTTGTTACTTTTTTATTCTTTTTAATTTTAATAATCTCTGGTAATGTTACCGCTGACATCAATAAAGGTATAGTCTCCGCGTGGACATTTGACGACGGCACTCCAAAGGATTCAACAGGGGTAAGCAATGGCACAGTTAACGGTGGTGTTGAGTTTATCGCAGGCAAATTCGGAAAAGCGGCGAGTTTCAACGGCAAAGATGGTTTTATCAGCGTCCCACATAAAAAGGCTTATGATGTTTTAGCAAATGGTCTAACTGTCTCAGCTTGGATAAATGTCCGCAATGGGAAGGATCATTCAGCAATAGCGTTTAAAGGTACTAAGATTGGTTGGGGAGCTAACTATTTATTTCGCATTTGCACAACCAGTAATACAGGTATGACTTGGGGAGTTTGCATCGCAGGAACAGAAGGTTGGTTCGCAACAAATAACGTCATACAGCCAAATCAATGGTTCTTTGTGTGCTTAACTGCTGATGGGAAACAGGCAATTGCACATGTTGCATCTGAAAAGGACGGCAAAGTCAATATACCACAAAGTGGAGAGGGAAATCCTAAACCTATCGTTGCGCCTTACTTGACATTTCCAGATAGACCGATAGAGATCGGCGTTGGTAGAGCTTATGGCGGAACTGTTGGAGATGACAGATACCTTGATGGCATTGTTGACGATTTAATTATCTGGGATAGGGCTTTGACAGAAGACGAGATTGCAGAACTTGCAAAAGGCAAAAGACCAAACGTCGGTTTAGCGGTTGATGTCCAAAACAAACTTGCTTCCACTTGGGGAAACATTAAAACTAAGTAATTAGGGGGTGTTTTTAATGGCAAGGTTTATTGTTGTTGGTTTAGTCGTATGTTTTGTTCTTTACTGCATTCCTCAATCATTTGCCATTGATGATGCAGCAACAGCACAAAAACTTGTAAATATGGTCAAAGGAGATCATAAGCATCCAAAATACTATACTGGCAAACATGGATATGTGAACGAAAGTGCTGCTGGACCACTTGATAAGGGTTACTACATTATGAGTTGGTTGGTTCTTGACCCGCCTATAAAAGTAGCAGGAACAGGTGGGGCAGCTTTTATTTCCAAAGACCTTTATAATGACTATAATGGCATTCCCGAAGAGAAAGTCTCTGCTGATAAGAAGAATTGGCCCGTTGCAGGACAAGTATTAAAAAAGAAAAATAACGCCAATGAAGATATGACTTGGATACCGATTAACTTCATGGACTTGGTTGATGCTGGTCAAGGAAGTCACGGTGGAAACGAATTTGACTGGGCAGAATGGGGCGGACAAGGACTTAACAACTTCCATGAATATTTATTTACATTAGCCAAGTGGAAATCTGGTGGAAAAATTTCGTTCAAAGCTGGCTCTGATGACCCTGAGCAGACATGGGTCAATGGCGTAAAAGTCTGTGAAGGTTTAGCTGATAGAGACTGGGCAAAAGATACTGA